>NZ_AWUR01000053.1:0-48948 GCF_000468835.1 Acidaminococcus sp. BV3L6
CTTATTCTTGACAAAAAGCTGCGGAGTCGTTTGCTCCGCAGCTTTTTTGCTTTTTAGTACAAGCCGTTATTTTGCTGTTTGACGCGCCAGCCATAAAGCCTGCTGTACCCGTTCCCTGGCCTGCCGAAGAGAAATTCCCTCAGTTGCGGCAAGCTGTGACAGGTCCTCATATTCTGCCTTTTCTCGCGATATACCGTAGCCGGAAGCCCGTTTGATATGAATTTGCTTTCCTTCAACAGAAATAGAATAGGTGGAACGCTCCATTTCGTAGCGGGAAAAAGGATATTCCCGGACGCCCAAGGTAGAGGTGTGGGCAAAGAGGGTCCGAACAAGGGCAGCCTTGTCCGTTTCTTCACAAAGGACCGTCAGGGCAAGGGCGGGGCGGGATTTTTTCATGTAGATGGGAGTCATGTAGGCGTCAAGAGCCCCGTTTTTGCGGCATGCTTCCATGGCAAACGCAGCTTCCTCGCCTGTCATATCATCAATTTGGCAGGTAAGATGCCATAAGCTGCGGACCTTTTCCCCCGTTTCTCCCAAAAGGGTACGGAGTACATTGGCCACGGGATAGACCTTGTGGCCGAGTCCATAGCCAATGGCTTTTGTGGTCATGACGGGAAGGGGACCAAAGTGTTGAACGAAATGCTTCAGGATGGCTGCTCCTGTCGGTGTGCATAGTTCCCCTTGAATGGTCCCGCCGTAGATGGGAATCCCTTCGAGCAGGTAGCCCGTGGCCGGCGCCGGTACGGGAAGGATGCCGTGGGCGCAATGGACGAAGCCAGAGCCAATGTGGATGGGAGAGGCCATGATCTTTTCAGGCGCCAGATCATGGATGAGGTAGCAGGCCGCCGCAATATCGGCAATGGCGTCAAGGTTTCCGACTTCATGGAAATGAATCTCCGAGACTGGTTTTTGATGGGCCCGACTTTCAGCTTCGGCAAGGGCATCATAGACAGCAAGGACATCGGCCTTGACGGAATCTGTCAAATGAAGGTCCTTTACAATGGCTTTGATATCGGACAGGTTATGATGGGAATGGTGATGGTCGTGATGCCCAGGTTCCCTGTGTTCATGATGGTGTGTATGTTCATGGTGGTGCTCGTGATGCCCTGCGTCCCCGGTTGGTACAGGGCCCGTAGGAGAAAGGCCCGCAAGGGCTTCATGGTCCAGGACATCGAGGGTCTTTTCCTCCTTGCCACCGATTAGGACACGCATCATGAGTCCGGAAATTCCGCAGTTTTCCCCTCGAAGAAGGGTATAGGTAACGTTGGGGATGCCTATGGCATTCAGGCGGGGAAGGATTTCCTCTGGATGGGGATAAAGGGAAAGGAGGGAAGCTGTGATCATATCACCGGCAGCTCCCATAGAGCAGTCAAAATAGAGCAGTTTCATGAGTTTGTTCCTTTCACATGGTTGATGAGGTGGGCCTGGTAGGCGGCACCAAATCCATTGTCGATATTGACGACGGACACGCCGCTGGCACAGCTTGTCAGCATGGCACAAAGGGCCGTGACGCCCTTGAAGTTAGCTCCATAGCCAACGCTGGTGGGGACGGCAATGACGGGACAGCGGACAAGGCCGCCGACAACGCTGGCAAGCGCGCCCTCCATGCCCGCAATGGCAATGATGACGGAGGCTTCCATCAAGTCATCGAGATGGCTAAGAAGGCGGTGGAGACCGGCAACGCCCACATCCTGGATGGCTTTGACCCGGTTTCCGAGCGCGAGGGCTGTGAGGCGTGCCTCTTCAGCTACGGCAAGGTCACTGGTTCCGGCTGAAAGGATCAGGATGGTTCCATGCCCCGTTGGCTCGGGAAAAGAACCTAGGATGCCTATGCGTCCCGTCGCTTCGTAATGGAGGGGCAGGGTCTTTTGAATCTGTTCGGCTTTTTCTTGGGACAGGCGGGTAATGAGGACAGGACTGTCACTTTCCTTTTTGAGGACTTGGGCAATGCCTTCAATCTGCGCGGCGGTTTTTCCGGCTCCGTAGATGACTTCCGGAATCCCTTGTCGCTGGCCCCGCTGCGTATCAACTTGGGCATAGCCCAAATCGACAAAGGGTGCCTTGCGCAGGCTGAGGGAGGCCTCTTCAATGGACAGGGTTCCTTCCTTGACTTGCTGAAGAATCTTTTCAAGGGCAGCCATCAGCGCACCTCCAAATCCAGGAAGACCCCGTCATAGCGGGTTCGGAGCACGGCAAGGATATCCTCCCTGTGCTGTAAGAGCAGCGGGATCTGAGCTTCCTTTACCTGCAGCTTGGCACAGTCAGCAAAGAGCCGGACCCGAAAATCGGAAAGCCCAAGGCCCATGAGGTAGGTCTCCGCCCATTCAGTCCGTTCCAATTTTTCTTTCGTAATGGGTTCCCCTGTGGGAATCCGCGTGGCAAGGCAGGCATAGGAGGGCTTGTTCCAGGTGGGAAGCCCTAGGGCCCTGCTTCTTTCCCGGATCAAGGATTTGGTAAGGCCGCACAGGCGCAGGGGTGAAAGGACGTCCAGTTCTGCAAGGGCTTTCATGCCCGGCCGATCGGAAGCGTCATCGGAGGCGTTTGTGCCGTCAAGGAGAAGATTGTAGCCGTCTTTTTTGGCGGCTTTCCAAATGGTGGAAAAAACGGCTTTCTTGCAAAAGTAACAGCGGTCTTTCGGATTTTGGACAACGGTTTCATTTTGCAGGACATCAATGGGAAGGAGCGTGTGAGTAATGCCAATCTTTTTTGTCAGCGCTTTGGCCCCTTCCAGCTCAAAGCGGGGGACAAAAGCGGAATCAATCGTATAGGCATGGACAGACTGGGCATACTGGGCCGCGGCTGTCACAAGATAGGTAGAGTCCACACCGCCTGAAAAGGCAATGGCAACTCGGGGATGTGCCTCAAAAAAGGCTTTGAGGTCCATGGGAATCACTCCTTTTTAAGGACTTTTTTCTGTCCCCATTATATCATTGATGAGCTGGATTTCAGGAAAAAAGAAGCGTGAATTTTTTTAGACAGGCCCTCTATCAATTAATGCGTTAACCATAGTAAAATGCTAGGTTGACTAAAGGCTGGCGGCGCCGTAGAGTAAAAAGGATTTCGAATCGAGGTGAAACCATGCAAACAAGAAATCTACGTGAACTCGTCCTCTCGAGCCTCTTTGTAGCGCTTATTGCCATCGGTGCCATTATCCGTATTCCTCTTGGCTCAACGGTCTATACCCTACAGTTTTTAGCCACCCTTCTTGCCGGCGCCTTGCTAGGCGGCCGCTTAGGGGCGCTTGCTGTCCTGACCTATACGGTGATGGGCCTTGTTGGTCTGCCAGTCTTTGCTTCAGGGGGCGGCCCCAGCTACATCCTGCAGCCGACTTTCGGCTATCTTGTGGCTTTCATGCTTCAGGCTTATGTTGGGGGAACGTACATCCGGCGCAGCGGCCCGATTACGTTCAAAAAGCAGCTGACAGCGCATCTCATCGGCCTTGTCATTGTTTACACCGTAGGCATCGCTTATTTTTATGCAGTGAGCCGATATTTGCTGCAAAGCACCATGACTTTCGGTGTCATGCTTTGGTACTGTGCGGTGCTGCAGATTGTCCCCGACCTTGTCATTTGTGCCGTGGCCGCCCTTATTGGGGAGCGGGCCTACCGGATCGGTCTTTGGATCAAGTAAAAAAGGAAAAGAAAGAAGGAAGAACATGGGAAGAGGATTGTTTGTTACAGGTACAGGAACGGATGTGGGAAAAACTTTCGTCACAGCCCTCATGGTGAAGAAACTGAGGGAGCATGGGTATGACGGAAGCTATTATAAAGCGGCCCTGAGCGGAGCCGAAACAGGAAAAGACGGGGGACTGATTCCCGGCGATGCCCAGTTTGTGAAAATGGCGGCCGGGCTTTCCGAAGCGGCGGGGGATCTTGTGACCTATATCTACAAAGAGGCCGTATCACCTCATTTGGCCTCCCGCTGGAATAAGGATTCCATTGACCTTACAAGGATCCAGGAAGATTACGCCCGCCATTTGGCCCGTCATGACTATCTGACTATGGAAGGCAGCGGCGGCATTATTTGCCCTCTTTCTTGGGAATCGGAAAAGCGGCTGCTGCTCGAAGATGTAATCCTTGCCTTGAAGCTCCCTTGCGTCATTGTGGCGGACGCAGGTCTTGGAACCATCAATGCGTCGGTTCTTACGGCGCGTTATCTGAAGGAACGGGGAATCCGTGCAAAAGGGTTCTTCTTTAACCATTGGGATGAGACCGATCCCATGCAGCAAGATAATTGGGCCATGACAGAGGCGCTCACGGGGCTTCCCATCCTTGCCGGCATCAAGGACGGCGATAGGGATCTTTCCTTGTCTGCAGACCGCCTTGCCGCCCTATACGAATAAGAAAGGAGCTATTCCATGAATGATTATCAGCAGCGGGATCTTGCTCATATCTGGCATCCCTGCTCCCAAATGAAAGATTATGAAAGCCTGCCGCCCCTTTTTGTGGATCACGCAAAAGGGGCCTGGCTCTATGATGAAAAGGGGAAGGCCTATCTTGATATCATCAGTTCCTGGTGGGCCAATCTCCTGGGGCATGGCAACCCCGTCATCAATGAACGCATCAAGGCCCAACTGGAAAAGCTCGAACATGTGATCTTTGCCGGCTGCACCCATGAAGCGGCCATTACCCTTACAGAAAGGCTCCTGCCCCTTTTGCCTAAGGGGCTGACAAAATTCCATTTCAACGATAATGGATCTTCCTCGGTTGAGGCCGCCCTCAAGATTGCCTTCCAGTATCAACTCCAGACAGGCCACGGTGAACGGACCCGCTTCATGTGCCTTTCCGATGGGTATCACGGCGAGACCATCGGGGCCCTTTCCGTAGGGAGCATGGATCAATTTGCAAGGCTCTATCAGCCCATGATGATGGATAATATCCATGTAAAGGCCCCGGACTGCTACCGCTGTCCTTTTCATAAGACGCGGGAAAACTGCCAGGGAGACTGCATCCAGTACGCGGAGGAAACCTTTGCCCAATCTGCCAAGGAAACCTGTGCCCTCATCGTGGAACCACTCCTGCAGGGCTGCGCCGGTATGCGCGTTTATCCGGCCGTGTATCTGAAAAAACTGCGGGCGCTGTGCGATGCCTATAATGTGCTTCTTATCTGTGATGAAATTGCCACGGGATTTGGCCGGACGGGAAAACTATTTGCCTGTGACCATGCAGGAATCACGCCGGATATCATGACCGTTTCCAAAGGACTTACCGGCGGTTATCTGCCTATGTCCATCACGCTCACGACGGATGCTGTCTACAATGCTTTTTATGCGGATTACAGCGAGCACAAGGCTTTTGTCCACAGCCACACGTATGCAGGAAATCCTTTGGGCTGCGCGGCGGCTCATGGCGTCTTGGATGAACTTATGGACCATGGTGTCCTCAAAAAGGCCCAAACCCTTGCTCCCTGGCTTACGGAGCAGCTTACCCAGCGCGTAGGGGAACATCCCCATGTCGGGGAAATCCGGCATATCGGACTGATCCATGCCTTGGAACTGGTGGCGGATAAAAAGAAGAAGACGCCGTATGATCCTTCCCGCCGCATGGGCTATGAACTTTATCAGAAAGCGCTTTTCAAGGGGCTTTTGCTGCGGCCTTTGGGAGATGTGCTCTATTTCAATCCGCCCCTTACGATTTCCCGGGAAGAGCTGACTTTTGCCCTGGATGTCCTTGAAGACGTACTCCAAAGCCTTTCTTAAGAGGCATTGCACTCTTTGGCTCAAGCTCCTATAATAAGGGCCGTACCCTTGTAAAAAAAGGAGCTGATGGAAAATGGCCATCCTTGAACATGATGCCTTTATGAGTGATGAGCTGCGTCGTGTCCCCCTAAAGGAACTGACAAACCGTCTGGATTCTTTCCGCCGCGTTATGACAGAACGCGACCCGGCATGGAAAATGGCGGTCATTACGGATAAAATCGATATGTATTATTTTGCGGGAACCATGCAGGATGGGGCCTTCATCATCCGGCCGGAGGATGCCATCCTCTGGGTTCGGCGGAGCCTTGCCCGGGCCAAAAATGAATCTCTCCTGCCGGAATCCATGCTTCGCCGCATGCACAGTTTTCGCCAGCCAGCAGAGTTTTACGGAAAAGATATACCGTCTGTCATCTATTTGGATAACAAGCATACCAGCCTTGAATGGCTGGGATTCTTCCAGAAGTATTTTCCCATGAAGCAGCAGCGGGACCTGACCCCTGTCCTTGCGCAGCTGCGCAGCATCAAGAGTGATTATGAACTGGAACTTTTGACGCGGGCGGGACGCATCCACGAACAGGTTCTGATCCATGATGTGGCCCCCTTCCTTCACGAAGGCATCAGCGAGGCGGAACTGGCCGTCCGTCTTTATCTCAAGATGCTCCTTCTGGGAAGCCATGGTGTGGCCCGGACCAATCGACCGACCGGGGAAGATGTCATTGGGCTGGCCTCTTTTGGGAAAAGTGCCCTTGTCCGTACGGCCTTTGACGGTCCCGGCGGTACGGGCGGAACCTGCGTGGCTGTCCAGAGCATTGGGTCGGCCTTCCGTCTCTTTAAACGGGGTCGCCTTGTCTATCTTGATATTTCCTGCGGGGTCGATGGCTACAATACGGATAAGACCGTGGTCTATTACTATGGGGACCTGAATCTGGATCCTGACCGCGAAAAGATCCTGAAGGCCTATGCCTACTGTCTGGCCCTTGAAAAGGAAACCGTTTCCCTTTTGAAGCCCGGAGCTGTTTTTGGCGATGTCTATGATACGGTCATGGCACATTTTGATCCAGCCTACGAACCGTATTTCATGAATGGCGGCCGTTTCTTGGGCCACAGCATCGGTCTTGTTATGGATGAGACCCCCGTCATCACTCACGGTGTGAAGGATATGGTCAAGGAGAACATGGTCCTTGCCGTGGAACCGAAGATTGGCCTTCCCGGTATTGGCATGGTGGGCACGGAAAATACCTATTTCATTGGGAAGGATGGGCCTATTTGCCTTACGGGCGGCCCGGTTCCCCTTGCTGTCATCAAATGAACTCGCCAAAAAGGACACTCCGTGATACAATATAGGGCATGAGTCCAACCTGAGGGGGGAGCCTTATGGCAGATGAAGAAACCTATATCCTGACAAAAGAGGATTTCCAGGAACAACAGGAAGTCATTAAGAAACAGATCCTGGGCAACACCAAACTGGAAGGCCGGGAAAAACGCATGGCCCTTACCGTCCTGGACGGAATCGGTCAATCCGTCATGGCTGGCGGCGTCCGGCAGCACGGGATCACCAAACAGATGATGAAGGTGAGCCTGCCTATCTTTGGCAAGATGAGTGAGGATAAACGCCACAATGAAAAGGAACTGAAGGTCCTTCGGGCACTGACCATGGTGGTATATGAGGCCCTTTACGGGAAACGCCGCTGATGACAGCAGTGACGATTTTTCTCATTGCTGTATCCCTGTCGATGGATGCTTTTGCAGTTTCTGTCTGCGGCGGCATGCGCCTTGCCGAGGATCGGAAATTTAGGGGCGGCCTTCAGTACGGGGCTTGGTTTGGTATCTTTCAGGCTTTGATGCCTTTTTTAGGTTATCATTTGGGCCTGTATTTTGCCGCTTGGGTAGATGCCTATGCCCACTGGATCATTTTCTTGATCCTTTCCTGGATTGGCATTGGAATGATTAAGGAGGCACATGAAGAAGTCTCCTGCAAGGTCATTACAGGACCCTTGACGATGTTGGGCCTTGCGGTTGCTACCAGCATCGATGCCTTGGGCGTCGGTGTGGGCTTTGCCTTTGAAGGGCTCGACATTGGACCTACGGTCCTTGAAATTGGGACAATCACCTTTTGTTTATCCTTTATGGGCTGTGTTTTTGGATCCTATATTGGAATGAAAGGAAAAGCCAAAGCGGAATTGATGGGCGGCCTTGTACTTGTCGGCTTAGGGATAAAGAGTCTCCTTGGCCATTACTTTTTTTGAGAGATTGAAAAACCACGATCTGGACGCTTGAGTGCGTTCAAAGATCGTGGCTTTTTTTATAGGGGATGGGAGGGGCCCCTTTTTTGATGATGGTTTCCCCAAATCGTTTCTTCAGGGCATCCACAGCAAGGCTTCGCTGGGTATTGCGGTCGCTTTTGGAAAAGAGATTTTGCTCAGAACTTTCCTGTGGGACCAAGTGGCTCACGGTTACGCCAAGGAGCCTTACAGGATCCCGTAGGGGGTTCCTGCGGGTCAGGATCTTGACGCGTTCCATGATTTCTTCATCCAGCTGCAGGGGCAGGTCAGAGGAAAGGCTTCTCGTATGGACCTTGAAATCCTGTGTCTTCATCTTTAGCGTGACCGTATATCCGGAAAGGCCAGCACTTCGAAGACGAAAGCCCACTTCTTGGGAGAGGTTCCAAAGGATTTCCAGGATGACTGCATGATCTCGCAGGTCTTTTTCAAAGGTCAGTTCCCGGCCAAGGGATTGACGCTTTTCATCAGGAATGACGGGACGGTTGTCAAGACCGTGGGCAAAGCGTAGGATGGTTTCCGTATTTTTCCCGAAAAGGGGGGAAAGAAAGGACGCGTCACAGGCGGCAAGGTCCCCGATGGTCCTGATGCCAAAGCGCGTTAAAAGGGAGGCGGACCTTGCTCCAATGCCGAAGATGCGGGAAATCGGAAGAGGGGCGATGCGTGAGGCTGCCTCGCTCTGCCGGATGATGACAAGACCATTGGGTTTTTTGAGGTCGCTGGCGAGTTTTGCGAGGAACTTATTGGGAGCAAGGCCAACAGATGCTGTAAGGCCCGTTTCCTTTTTGATGCGTTCCTTGATGCGGAGGCCAAGGGCGGGGATGTCACCTACAAGGCGTTCCATGCCTGTTAGGTCCAAAAAAGCCTCGTCAATGGAAAGCGGTTCCACAAGGGGAGAAAATTCATGGAAGATTTGACGGATCTTTTGGGACAGTTCCAAGTATCTTCCATAGCGGCCTTCGACAAAGATGCCCTTAGGGCACCGCTCCAGGGCTTCCTTCATGGGCATGGCCGAGTGGACACCAAAGCGCCGGGCTTCATAAGAGGCCGTGGAGACAACGCCCCTTCCGGAAAGCCCGCCGACGATGACGGGTCTGTTGCGGTATTCTGGATGATCCAGCTGCTCAACGGAGGCAAAGAATGCGTCCATATCAACGTGCATGATCCAGCGTGGTCTGTTGGAAGAAACGGGTTTCATTGGAGAATCCCGCCGCCTATAACGACGTCTGTTTCATCACCAAGGCCATAGAGGACAGCGGACTGCCCTGGTGTAATGGCGCGCTGGGGCTCGTCAAAAAGGATGGAGAAGGTATCGGATCCGGTCGGGGTGACGATGGCCGGCTGCGCTTCCTGTCGATAACGGACCTTGACAAGGCAGGCAAAAGGTGCGTCCGGGACCTTGCCGGAAATCCAGTTGGCTTCCTTTACGGCTGCATCGCGGCGGAAAAGAGCCTGTGAAGGACCTACAATGACCGCGTTTTTCTTAGGATCGATGGCTATGACATAAAGCGGTCCATCGGGTTGGGGAAGTCCCAGCTTCTTGTGCTGTCCAATGGTATAGTAGATAATGCCTTTATGTGTGCCGATTTCCTTCCCGTCCAAGGTGAGGAAAGGACCTGGTTGGGGCTCATAGGAAAGGATGCGCTGTACGGCCTCTGTATAAGTTCCGTTGGGCACAAAGCAAATGTCCTGGCTGTCAGGCTTGTGGGAATTGATGAAGCCGCTTTCTTCGGCAATTTCCCGGGTATGGGTCTTTTCATAGTCGCCCAAAGGAAACTGCGTGTGGGCGAGCTGTTCCTGCGTGAGGTTATACAGGACATAGCTCTGGTCTTTTTTTGGATCTTTGGCGCGGAGCAGTTCATAGCAGCCATTGCGTTTCCGTATGCGGGCGTAATGACCGGTGACGATGGTGTCGCAGCCCAGTTCCTTTGCCCGTTCGTATAGGGCGCCAAATTTCAGGAACTTGTTGCAGTCAATGCAGGGATTTGGTGTTTTCCCGAGGGTGTAGGAACGGGCGAAGGTTTCCATGACATCCCGGCGGAATTCGTCCATGTAGTTAAAGACAAAATAAGGCATGCCCAGACGGACAGCGACGCTGCGGGCGTCTTCCACATCCCGGATGCTGCAGCAGGTCTTGCTGCTGCAGCCGGCATCGGGGTTGTTGTAGAGCTTCATGGTGCAGCCTACACATTCATATCCTTGATCAAGCATAAGTTTTGCGGCTACGGATGAATCAACGCCGCCGCTCATGGCGATGAGTGCTTTCATAGGGATTCCTCCTTGGCATCTATAATTGACGCATCGATGATGCGGGGAATGTGACCCATAGTGGGCCAGAATCGGCTAATAAGGTCCTTTGCGGCAATCTTGAGGGACTTATCATTACGGAAGGGATGGAAGATTAGGTCCTTTTTCGATAAGAGGATACGGGAAATGAGCAAGTGTTACGGCTTGTTTCGTATCAAAAAGCAGTTCCAAGGCCGATACAGCCCCTTTTTCACAGCAAAGGAGACGGGAAAGAGCCTTTTTATCTTTTTATCTCCAAAAGTAAGATGTCCTGCTCCAAGCGTTTCTTGAAGGGCTTTTCCTGTAAAGAACTCTCCTTCAGCAAGGAGAAACAGGAAGAACAGCTTCTTTTTGGGTGCCTCCCCAAAAAGATCTTTTACCGCCACAGCCTTCATGGTTTCCGCAAGGGCAAGGCCTTCGTCAAGGGTCACGATGGGCGGATGAGGGAAACCCTCATAGAGAATCTTTAGCTTTTGAAGGGGACCATAGATTTGTATTTCCTTATTGGTCAGCATGGTGCAGGTTTCGTAGGGCCGTAACGTGACCGATGACAATTTCCGCAATGGTATCGATGTCTTTTTCGTCAAGGTCTGCACCAAGACTGAACCGGATGGACGAGCGGGCCTGTTTGGCTGAAAGCCCCAAGGCAAGAAGCACATGGGAAGGTTCCGGTGAGCCGGAAGCACAGGCGGAGCCTGCCGAAACACAGATGCCGTCCATGCCCAATAGGGGCAGGAGGGCTTCTGATGGGGCGCTGTCAAAGGTCATGTTGAGCGTTCCTGGAAGGCTGGGAGAAAGGGCGCCGTTTTGCCGCACGCCTTTAAGGGCCAGCAGTTTTTTCCGCAGACGCTCTTTGAGGGACCGGATGCGAGCGCTTTCCGCAGCCTTTTCCTGCATGGCTTTTTCAAGGGCTGCGGCCATACCGACAATGGCCGGGATATTTTCTGTTCCCGCCCGTTTGCCCCGTTCCTGGGCCCCGCCTTCGATGAGGCTTTCAAGCTCGATGCCCTGCCTTGCATATAAGATTCCAACACCTTTGGGTCCATGGAACTTATGGGCTGAAAAAGACGCCATGTCAATGACCCCTTTTGTAAAATCAAGGTCCATATGGGCCGCCCCTTGTACGGCATCCGTATGAAAGAGAACGCCTTTTTCATGGCACAGGGTCCCTATGGCCTCGATGGGCTGGATGGTGCCAATCTCGTTATTGGCCGCCATGACGCTGACGAGGGCCGTATCTGGGCGCAGGGCTTTTTTGACACTTTCGGGACTGACGAATCCATCTTTTGAAATGGGAAGCAGCGTGACCTCAAAGCCTTCTTCCTTGAGGCGCCTCAGACTGTGGAGCACGGCATGATGCTCCATGACGGTGGAAATAAGATGACGCTTTCCTTTTTGGGCGCCTATATGGGCCCCTGTAATCAAGGCCTGGTTGTCGCTTTCGCTGCCGCCGCCCGTAAAGGTGATTTCTGACGGGTGGACGGATAGGGCGCGGGCTGCCTGTTCCCGTGCCATAATAAGGGCGCGGGCCGCTTCCTGCCCCTTGGGATGCTGGCTTGAAGGATTGCCGTAAGCTTCTGTAAGATAGGGCATCATCGCCTTGAGGGCTTCGGGATAAAGGGCGGTGGTGGCCGCTTGATCCAAATAGTAGAACATGATGGAACTCCTTTTTTCAGGGGAAAAACTTCCTTGAAAGGGAAGGATCCCGGTTTTTGGTTTCCTTATTATACACCAAAGTGGCTGTTCTAGGTACTGCCCCTTTGCCAAAGGGACAATCAGATGGCAAGAAACGGCCATTTTCCTAGAAAAAATGCCATGGAAAAGTTCTTGAAATGTTTCATGAAGCATGGTAAAATAGTCAAGCTGTATATATGAAAGTATATACTTCTTCTGCTCCCATCGTAGGGAAGCAAATCCAAAGGAGGAGGTGATTTCGTGAATAACTACGAAGTCATGTACATCGTAAAGCCGGTTGAAGAGGAAGCTTATAGCGCTGTCGTAAAGAAATTCGACGACCTTCTGACGGCTAACGGCGCCACTATCGAAAAGACCGATAAGTGGGGCAAAAAGCACCTGGCTTATCCCATCCAGGACATCCAAGATGGCTTGTATGTATTGACCACTTTCAGTGCTGAACCTGCCGCCGTTAAGGAATTGGACCGCGTGATGAAGATTACCGACGAAATTCTGCGTCACATGATCATCCGCAAGGGCGAGTAAGCAAGGAGGATTTGGTGTATGAATAGGATATTTTTGTTAGGCCGGCTCGTACGCGATCCGGAAGTACGGGTAACTCCTACGGAACGTACCGTCTGCACCTTTACTCTGGCGGTGGACCGTCCCTTTACTGCGAAGAACGGCCAGCGCGAAGCGGATTTTATCAACATCGTAACTTGGAATAAAACCGCTGAATTATGTGGGAACAGCTTACTCAAGGGACAAAGGGCCCTCGTGGAAGGACGCCTGCAGATCCGTTCCTATGATGACAAGGACGGGAACCGTCATTGGGTCACGGAAGTCATCGCAGATCGGGTTGAATTCATTGAAAGAAAGGGTTCGGGTTCCCCGGCTCCTTCTTCTCAAGGCAGCGCGCCTTCCCAGAGCGGAAATGCCCAGAACCAAGGGGGCATGGAAAGCTTTGGCTCTCCCATGGGTTTTGACGAAGAAATCCCATTCTGATAGGAGGGAAATACATGATTAACAAGCGTGACCGCGGAAACAGAAGACCGAGAAGAAAGGTCTGCTCCTTCTGCGTTGATAAAGTCGAAGAAATCGACTACAAGGATGTCGCAAAACTGCGCAAGTTCATCACCGAACGTGGCAAGATCCTGCCGCGCCGCATTACCGGTACCTGCGCAAAGCATCAGCGTCAGCTGACGATTGCTATCAAGCGCGCCAGAAACGTTGCTCTGCTGCCGTTTACGGCAGAATAAGGAGCTTAAAGGGCTGTACAATGAAGCGTTGCTTCATTGTACAGCCCTTTTTTCTGTGCCTATGCCTTGGCTGAAAGAAGAAAAGAGACTCCACCTTGAATTTCTTTACATAAAACCCTATACTTTGAATAGATAATTGTTGATAATATATCATTTTTTTAATTGGTGGGAGGTGGATGGGGTGAACTTCCTTCAACAGACATCCCTTGGCCTGTCTTTTCTTTGGCTTGTAGGGTCCTTTGCTCCGGCCCTTGCCTCAGCGGCCAAATCCGCTCCGCAGACTTTTTCTGGAGCGGCGGGGCAAAAGGATCCTTCTTGGATCGATTTGGCGACGTCTTATGGGAACCCGTACGTCCGGGATGACGTGGATGCTTCGCTATCGCAGCAACAGCTGGCTAGCTGGTGGGAACTCTTCCATGATGACACGCTGACAGAACTCATTTCTTTGGCCCTTGAGAACAATAAAGATCTTGAAGCCGCCCGTTCCCGGCTTTCTGAAGCTCGGGCCCAAGTTGGGATCGCAGAGTCTGCCCGGCTTCCCTGGATTAATCTGAATGGGGGATGGATGCGGGGAAACGTGCCGGATCACGTGGTTGACGGGGTGCTTCCCGAAGGTCCTGTACGGGACCAGATGGGGATTGACCCGCAGACAGACGGATCCTTTGCCGGGATTGACGCGTCGTGGGAACTAGACGTTTTTGGAAGGACAAAAGCCAAGGTGCGGGCAGCTTCCGATACCCTTCAGGCCCAAAACGCCAAACTATATGAAGTGTGGGTCAGTTTATCGGCTGAACTGGCTTTAAACTACATCACCCTGCGGACTTTGCAGGCAGAGCGGATGGTTACGGCATCCCACATTGCCAGTGAGGAAGAAACCTTGGAATTGCTGCAGGTCAACCGCAAGGCGGGGCTTCTTTCCGATGTGCCCCTTCAGCAGTCGGAATATACCCTCTATAGTACCCGTTCCCAATTGCCCGCCCTCGATAAGGAAATTGCCGGCACCCTTTCGCGGATTGCCCTTTTGACCGGCACTGTCCCGGGCTTTCTTGACCAGAAGCTGCGGACACCTCAGCCGCTTCCCGATATTGATGCACGTCTTTATGGGGCCATTCCGGCGGACCTGTTGAGGCAGCGGCCGGATATCCATGCCGCTGAACGCGCTTGGGCGGCTCAGATAGCCCGGACTGATGAAGCACGGGCCGCACTGAAACCTAAATTTTCCATCCTAGGGCTGCTTGGCTTTGCGACCCTTGGCGGGGGGCTTTTCTCAGCCGGCAGTCAGGGATTTTCCCTGGTTCCCCAGATTTCCTATCCTCTGTTTTATGGCGGAGCCCTCAAAAAGAATGTAGCTGTCCAAAAGGCCGCGGAAAAGGAAAAGAAAGCCCTTTATGAAAAGATGGTCCTCAAAGCAGCGGGGGAAGTCAGATCGTCCATGGCTGCCATTGCTGAAGATCATGCTGCCGCCCTGACACTCCAGAAAGGACGGGCCGCTTCCCATAAGGCCTATGAACTGGTCCGCCATAACTATCACAGCGGGCTGGGGACCTATCTGGATGTGCTGGATGCCCAGCGGGCCTATCTGCAGGCTGACCAGAAATATACGGTCTCTAAGGGAAAGGAACTGTCTTCCTTGATTTCCCTTTTCAAGGCCCTTGGAGGTGGTTGGGGACCGCTTGAGGAAGGAAACGGGAGCGCTGTCAAGCGTCATCAGTCGGCGCTGACAGACGGCGGACCGTATGAAGAGAAAGGAAACGAGGCTCATGAAAGAATTCATCAATAGCCTTTGGGGGAAAAAGGCCGGAAAGGCCGCTATAGGAATCCTTGCTGCCCTTTTTATCATTGGTGGCGGTGTGACCTTATATGAGCGGCATGAAGCGAAACTGGCTGCCCAGACGCTGACCCTCAATGGAAATGTCGATCTGAGGGAAGTTTCCCTTGCGTTCAAGAACAGTGACCGCATTGCTGAAATCCTGGTCGAGGAAGGGGATGCGGTCAAGAAAGACCAGGTCCTTGCCCGTCTTGATTCGGATGCGCTCCAATATAAGGTGAAAATTGCGGAAGCCCAAGTGGCAGCCCAACAGGCCGTTGTGGATAAGCTGCATAATGGGACCCGCAGGCAGGAACTTGATCAGGCTGTTGCCAAAGCCCAGGAAACAGCGGCGAATCGAGATTTTCTCCAACGTGAATATGAACGCAAGCAAGCGGCTTACGATGCGTCCCAGGGCCGCTCAATCAGTGATGAATCCCTCGATGATGTAAAAAGCAAGCTTGACGCGGCTACGGCCCGCGCCAATGAGGCCCAGGCCAATTATGAGCTTGCTCTGGCCGGTCCCCGAAAAGAGGACATTGCGTCGGGAGAAGCCAAACTGGAGAGTCTGACCCAGGAATTGAAAGAACTTCAGTATACCCTCGGTCAATATGAACTCAAGGCCCCTCAAGATGGGGTGATCCGTTCACGGCTCCTTGAAGTGGGGGATATGGCTTCCCCGCAGAAACCGGTCTTTCGAATTTCCCTCAACACAAAAAAATGGGTCCGCGTTTATGTCAAGGAATCTGATTTAGGAAAACTTCATGAAGGCAGTCAGGCCAGCGTCTATATCGATAGTTTCCCCAATCACGCGATTCAGGGACAAGTAGGCTATATTTCAGGAACAGCCGAATTTACGCCTAAAAATGTGGAAACAAAGGACCTGCGTTCGGCCCTTCTTTATGAAGTCCGGGTCTATGTAGAAGACCCTGATAATCTGCTTCGCATGGGAATGCCGGCTACGGTCAAAATCAAACTGTAAAGGGTGAAGCGTCATGGATGAGGTCATAATCCGTGCCCAAGAACTGAATAAGACGTTTTCCCTTAAACGGGGAAAACGTGTGGAAGCCCTTAAGGATCTTGATCTTACTGTGAAAAAAGGGGAGCTGACAGCCATTATTGGTCCTGATGGAGCCGGGAAAACCACCTTTATGCGGCTTATAGCGGGATTGATGGATCCTACAAAAGGAAAGCTGTGCGTATTGGGGCTGGACAGCGTCAAAGAGGCGCAAACAATCCAGCGCCGCATTTCCTATATGCCGCAAAAATTTGGCCTTTATGAGGACCTGACCATACAGGAAAACATGGAACTTTATGCCGACCTTCATGGCGTGCCCAAAGAAAAAAGGCCGGAACGGTTTCATAAACTGCTGACCATGATGGGCTTGGAACGTTTTACCGATCGTCTTGCAGGCAATCTGTCAGGCGGAATGAAACAAAAACTTGGTCTGTCCTGCACCTTGGTTCGGTCGCCGGAACTTTTGCTCCTAGATGAACCTACGGTCGGTGTCGATCCCCTCAGCCGGCGGGAATTGTGGGAAATCCTTCAGGAATTTGTCCATGAAGAAAATTTATCCGTCCTTGTCAGTACCGCTTATATGAATGAAGCGGCACTGTGTCAAAAGGTCTATGTCCTTAACAAGGGACAGCTTCTTTTTAGCGGGACTCCAGACGGTCTTGCGGAGGTTGCTAGGGGCCGCTGCTATGCCCTTGAATCCCCTAAAAAGCAGCCGACCCGTCTCCTGCAGGCCCAGCTCATCGATGACCGGGACCATGTGGTCGATGCCGTGCCCCGCGGCGGGAAGGTTCATTTTATCCTCCAGGAAGGCGTGACTGGTGTTCCTTATCTCGAAAAACGCGGGATCAAGGCAGAGCCGGTTCCTTCCACGCTGGAAGATGGCTTCATGATCCTTTTGAAAAAAGCGGAAGAAGATTCTCTTCCCCTTTCCCAAGCTGGTGGATCCCTTGATCAGGAAGCGCTGTCCAGCCCTCGGAACGTGAATATCATTGTCAAGAATCTGGTCCGCAAATTTGGGGACTTTACAGCGGTTTCCAATACTTCCTTTGAAGTCCATGAAGGAGAAATCTTTGGACTTTTGGGGCCGAACGGGGCGGGTAAGACAACGACCTTCAAGATGCTTTGCGGGCTATTGCCAGCAACAAGCGGTTTTCTTTCTGTGGCGGGCGTCAATCTGCGGCAGGCCCGGACACAGGCAAGGGCCCATATTGGGTATGTCGCGCAGAAATTTTCGCTGTATCGCCATATGAGCGTCAAGGAAAACCTGCTCTTTTTTGGGGGCGTCTATGGACTTGGCCCTAAAAAATTGGCTCAGCGGATTGAGGCTGTTACCCATGAATTTTACTTGTCCGATTGTCTTGACCGTAAGGCTGGTGACCTCCCGGGCGGATATAAGCAGCGGCTTTCCATGGCTTGCGCACTCCTTCATGAACCCAAGATCCTTTTTCTCGATGAACCGACATCGGGAATCGACCCACTTACGCGGCGCAATTTTTGGCGGCAGATCACGGCCCTAGCGGCTCGAGGAACCACCATCATCATTACGACCCATTTCATGGAAGAGGCTGAATACTGTGACCGTTTCATGATTCAGGACAATGGCCATCTATTGGCCATTGGAAGTCCTGCGGAAATCCGGCAAACCCTCCATAAGGAGGGGGCGGATATGGATGAAATCTTTATGACGATTGTTGAACAGGCGCGAAGGAAAGGAGAGAACTCGTGATGAATGGATTCCTGCGGCGGATGGGTGCTTTGATCAAAAAAGAGTTTCTCCAGCTCTCCCGCGATTCCAGTTCCCTTTTGCTGGGGATTGTCCTTCCCATTGCGTTGATCCTGATTATCGGGTATGGCATTTCCCTTGATATCCGGGATATTTCCACGGCAGTTGTTTTGGAAGATCCTTCTCCTAAAGCCCAGGATGCGGTGAGTTTCCTGAATGGATCCCGCTATTTTTCTCCTACTTACGTCACCTCTTTCAAGGAAGCCGAAGCCCTCTTGCTCGATCGAAAGGCCAGTGTCATTATCGATATTCCGCCGGATTTCACATCCAGGCTTTCTCAGGGCCGGGCAAAAATCTTTGTCGCTCTCGATGGGGTGGAAACAGCCACGGCCATGACGACCCAGACCTATATTGAAAGCGGGATAGCTTCTTTTTTGAGGCGGCAGAAGGGAGTGGCAGGATCGGCACAGGTCGTCCTTGAACCCCGCATGTGGTTCAATGATGCCAATTCCAGTACCTGGTTTTTCCTGCCAGGGCTGATTATGCTGATAGTAACCCTTGTGGGCATCATGTTGACGGCTATCGTCATGGCTCGGGAGTGGGAACGGGGCACTTTTGAATCCCTTTTTGTTACGCCCGTCCGTCCTTTGGAACTGATTCTTGCCAAGATTATCCCTTATTTTTGTGTGGCTATGGTGGGGGTTTTTCTTTGTCTTTTTTTCTCGCGGTTCCTCTTTGAGGTGCCCCTTGTGGGCTCTCTTGCGATGGTGATCTTGATTTCCATGATTTATCTTATGGTTGCCCTTGGCATCGGGCTTGTCATCTCTGAAGTGACCAAGAATCAGTTCCTTGCCTGCCAGTCCTCCCTTTTGATCAGCTTCCTTCCCTGCTTTGTCCTTTCAGGGTTTATCTTTGATTTGCGGTCCACTCCGATAGGGGTCCAGCTTATCGGTGCCATCCTTCCCTTCAGTCACTATTTGACCTGCATCCGGGCCCTTTTTCTTTCCGGCACCCATTGGGGGATTCTCCTTAAGGAGGGCGGCCTGCTGCTCTTATATGGAATCTTCTTTATTGGCGCGGCCTTTGGGATGACCAGAAAGAAGGTGGAATGATGGAAGGCATACAGCTTTATTTGGAACAGCTGGCCGTCATCTGCCGCAAGGAAATCCTGGCCATCTGGCAGGATAAGGCGACACGCCTCATCATTGTCGTGCCCTGTATCATCCTGGGTTTCCTCTTTGGCTATGCAGCCAACTACAATTTGGAGAAAGCCCCTTATGCTGTGATCGACCTAAGTCACAGCAAGGAATCGGCTGAGCTGATTTCCCGTATTGATGGAACGGGATTTTTCCAGCGGGCTGTGACGCTTCAAAATGCCGAGGAAATCAGTGACTATATCAACCGGGGCGAGGTTGTCATGGCTGTTTCCATTCCTCCTGATTTTTCCAGGCGACTGAACCACGCTCAGGAAGCCCCCGTACAAGTTATTGCCGATGGACGCAACACGGTGATTGCTGGCCAGGTCATAGGCCATATGGGGCAGATCATCAGTCGGTACAATCAGGAAAGGAGCGGAAGCAAAAGCCCCGTGGCCTTGGAAATGCGGACTTGGTTCAATCCCAACCAGATTACACGGTGGTTCTTTCTGCCAGGCATCATTGGACTCTTGAGTTTTTCCCAGGTCTTTCTGCTCTCGGGCCTTTCCGTCGCCCGGGAACGGGAAGAAGGAACGTTCGAGCAGATCTTGGTGGCGCCCATTTCAGAGCCCATTATCCTCATCGGCAAAGCCGTTCCACCCATGATTGTCGGCATCATCCAGTGTACGATCCTGCTTTTTATCAGTCTTTTCTGGTTCAAGGTGCCTTTTGCAGGGTCCTTTCTTGATTTTTATGCCGCGGTTTTCTTCTATGTCCTCAGCTCTACCGGGATTGGGCTCTGCGTTTCCGCCATTTCAAAGAATATGCAGCAGGTACTCGTTTACGTCATTGTCATGATGGTCCCTATGGCCCTTCTCTCGGGAATCATTACGCCAATCCAGAATATGCCGGTCTTCCTACAGACCGTGACCTATATCGATCCCCTACGCTTTGGCCTGGAACTCATCCGGCGCATTTACCTGGAGGGGCTGCCCCTTACCAGTCTTTCCTGGAATTTATTGCCCCTGACCGTCGTCGCTATTGTGACCTTGATCCTTGCGGGCTATTTGTTCCGCCATCATACGTGAAAAAGGGTCTGTGCAGGAAGAACCAATCATTTCTTCACAGACCCTTTTACTGTAGGTGCGGGTGATGCTTTTTGAGCAAGGACCAGCAGCCAAGGCAAAGAACAATCTGGATGAGGGTTGAGCACGGTGTTGCCAGACCAATATGGAAAAGGGACACCGGTTGGAATTGGCTCAGGAGATAGGAAAGGGGAACGCGGACCCCAAAGGATCCCAATATCCCTTGAGCCATGACAAACGAGGTGAGACCCAGCCCATTGTAAAAGCCAATGAAACAGAAGAGAAAACTTGTAAGAAAAGCATCAAAAGCGTAGGCTTTTAGGTAGTCTGCCGCCGCTGCCATAACGGATGGGGAAGAGGTAAACAGGCCGGCCAGGATGTCGCCGTGAAAAAAGGTGAAAAAGCCCATGATAAGGCCGCAGCCGCAGGAAAGGCCCATGGCACACTGAAGGCCCTTGATGGCACGGTCCATGCGGCCAGCCCCCTTGTTTTGTGCCGTAAAGGCCGCCATGGATTGCATAAAGGCAGCAGAGACCAGCATGATGAAGCCGCAGATTTTTTCTGAGACCCCTACGCCGGCCGAAGCATTAACCCCGAGGCTGTTGGCAATGGCGAGGATGATGAGGAAGGACAGGCCGACAAAAAGATCCTGCACGGCAAGGGGGATTCCCAAGGAAAGGATCCGTTTGATTGTTTCCTTATGGAAGGTGACATGGGCCCGCGTCATTGCAAAGGGCAGGGGCCGGTTGGAGATGAGGTGATAGGAAACAAGGACGCTGATGGCTTGGGAGAGGACCGTTGCCAAGGCCGCGCCGGCGGCACCAAAAGAAAAGACGGCGACCATAAGGAGGTCAAGAACGATGTTTGACACGCAGGCAATGGCTACGGCAATAAAGGGGGTGCGGGAATCCCCCATACCGCGGAAGAGTCCGCCAATGAGGTTATAGAAGATCATGATGAGGGCGCCGCCGCCGCAGATGGATAGATAATGGACCGTCTTCAAAAAAGCGGCTTCCGGAGCATTCATGGCGCGGCTCAAGGGGGCCGCACCCAGGGTCAATAAGAGGCTGAAGGCAATGCCGATGAGGGCAAAAAGGATCAGGGAGGCTCCTGCAATTTTGCCGCCTTCTGAAGGCTTTTTTTGACCGATCTTCTGTCCCAAAAGGACTGTCGTTCCCGTGGCAAGGGAACTGATGAGGTTCGTCACAGTCTGCATAATCTGGGATCCTGTAGCCACAGCGGAAACGTCCGTGCTGGAAGCGAACTGACCGACGATAAGAAGATCGACGGTGCCGTACATGGCTTGGAGAAAAAGAGCAAACATGACAGGAAGGGCAAAGTGGATGAGGGCGCGGGGAACGCTGCCCGAGGTAAAATCGATTCGTGAAGACATGAAAAGGCTCCTTTCTGCAGAGAAAGCGGGAATAAAAAACGCCGGATAAGAAAACAGGCATTTCAGCCTGTCATCTTATCCGGCGTACTGTTTCTTTTGAACAGCGTACCCTCTGATGAGTGAATTTATTATACGGGAGACCATCCTGGTTGTCAAGGCGTTGTGCCTTTGAAATTAAAATTCTAATTAGGAATGTTAATCATCATTAACCATCATTTTACAGAATGAAAATGGGGCAGTACAATCGAGAGGAAGAAAATTACAGAATCTTGTGATAAGTCATCAAGGCTTCCAGAAAGGCCTGGACATGGGGTGCGGTTGATTCTCCATGAGAGATGAGGGCATAGGTGTGGCGCAGGAATGGAGTTCCATCTTGGAAGGTCATGGGTGCCAGGTTTCCTTGGAACTCCGTGAGACAAATCTTGGGCAGGATGGACCAGCCAAAACCTTCTTGGATGACATCGCGGCAGGCATCGATACTGCCAAGCCATAGAGCGGCGTCAGGAACGGTGAGTTTTTTTTCAAAGAACCAGCGGTCAATGCTGAACTTGGTGTCCATATCTGTTCGGTGTCCCACATAGGGTTCTTGGCAGAGGGTTTCTTCCGTGAGGGGGTGGCAGCTCACGAGGCAGAAGGGCTCTGAATCAAGGAGAATTTTCGTATCGAACCATTTGTAATCGCCGCGGACGATGGCAATATCTAGTTTGTGGTTCAATAGATCGCTGTAGAGTTTTTCACTGTGGGAATCTATGACGGTCAGATGGACGCGGGGATACGTCTGGGTAAAGCGGCGCAGGATGGTCGGAAAATGGCGGCTCATGTAGTTTAAGGAGACCCCAATGGTGATGGATCCTGTGAGCTCATCGGCCGCTGACGATACATCTTCTCGGAAGGTTTTTTCGAGAGCAAGGACCTGCTGGCACAAGGTGACAAACAGTTCTCCTTCCCGTGTAAAGCGGACCCCTTTGCGGGAACGGGTAAGCAGTTTGCAGTGGAATTCCTCTTCCCAGCCTTGGATCATCTTCGTCAGGGCCGATTGAGTTAGAAAGGCTTCTTTGGCTGTGTGGGTGATATTCCCGTTTTCGTGGAGGCGGAGAAAATAAGCGAGTTTTTTCGTATCCATTTTCAATTCCTTTCTGGAATGGAAATTTATTATATAAAGTCGTATAGAGAATATTGTATCACAAAGCAAGTACCAAGGAGGCAAAAATCATGGCGGTAAGAAAATTCCCCTGTGTCTATATGCGGGGCGGGACGAGCAAAGCGGTGTTCTTCCATAAAGAGGATCTTCCGGAAGAGCCCAAAGCCTGGGATGAAATTTTTTTGAAAGTCATGGGCACACCGGACGTCAAACAGATTGATGGTATGGGAGGCACTGTATCTTCGACGAGCAAGGTCGCCATTATTGCCAAATCGACAAGACTCGATGCTGACGTAGATTATACATTCTGTCAGGTTGATATTAAACAGCCAACGTTGGGCTGGAATGCCAACTGCGGCAATATATCCTCAGCGGTAGGGCCCTATGCGATAGATGAAGGGCTTGTGGAAGCGGTCGAACCGATTACGGTTGTCAAGGTCTACAACACGAACACGAAAAAAATCATCGAAGAACATGTCCGCGTCAAGGATGGTCACGCCGATGTCTATGGTGACGCTACCATCAAAGGGGTTCCGGGAACGGGATCCCCAATCGATATGTACTTCATGGATCCTGCCGGTGCGGCAACGGGAAAACTCCTGCCCACGGGCAGTAAGAGGGATACCCTTGATGTGCCGGACTATGGCCCTATCGAAGTAACCATCATGGATTGCTCCAACCCAGTTGTCTTCATCCGGGCCAAGGACCTCGGCATCAAAGGGACGGAACTTATGGAACTAAACGCCAATAAGTCCGTCATGGAACATATTGAACGCGTTCGCTGCCTTGCTGCCAAGGCTTGCGGTCTTGTAGACAACTGGGAAGACGCCCGCACAAAATGCACGTCAATCCCGAAGGTTTCCATCATATCCGAACCACAGGATTATGTGAACATGGATGGGGAGACGGTCAAGAAGGAATCTATGGACCTATGTGTCCGCGGCATTTCTGTCGGCGCTCTCCATAAGGCTTATCCCATGACAGTGACGGTCTGCACGGGGGCTGCGGCACTTATTCCGGGAACTCTTGTGAACGAAATTGTAAAGCCGAAGGAAGGCCAGCATCAGTTCATGCTGGGACACGCCAGCGGTGTTACGGATGTGGATATGGAAATGGACGGTGACCGCGTCGTCAAGGGTGGCGTTCTCCGGACAGCCCGCCGCATCATGGATGGTACGGTCTACATCCGGTAAGGATAGCTAAAAAAGATTCTTGAAAAAAGGAGAGGGAACATGATCAAGTTATACGGCGAACCGACCTATGTCATGAGAAATAAAGTAATCCGCAGCGGGAAGGAGAAGGTTGGCACGACCCCTGAAACCGCGCGGAAGGGAACCATGACCTACAAGGTCCTGAAGGCCCACTGTCAGACGAACGATAGGGAAAACCTCAGCATCAAGTTTGATTCCATGGGGGTCTATGACAACACCTATGTTGGCATCCTGCAGACGGCCATTGCCAGCGGGCTCAAGGAATTTCCTATGCCCTGCGTCTTCACGAACTGCCACAATTGTCTGAACGCTGTCGGCGGTACGATCAACGAAGACGTTCATAAATACGCCCTTTCGGCGTGCAAGAAATACGGAGGCATCTTTGTCCCGCCCCATGAAGCGGTCATCCATCAGTACATGCGGGAAATGATCGTGAGTGCCGGCGATATGTCCATCGTTTCCGACAGCCATACGCGGTATGGATCCCTGGGCTCTCTGTCCATTGGCGAAGGCGGGCCGGAACTTGCCAAAGCCATGCTGGGTAAGTCCTATGCCCTGAAGTACCCGAAAGTCGTTGCCGTATTCATGACAGGAATGCCGAAACCTTGGGTTGGTCCCATGGACGTTATCCTTTCCATCATCGGCGAAGTCTTCAAGAACGGTTTTGTCAAGAACTGCGTTCTCGAATTTGTTGGTCCTGGCGTTGAGAACCTGTCCATGGATTTTCGCAATGGCATCGATACGATGACGACGGAATCGACGTGTCTGTCCTCACTGTGGACGACGGACGCAAAGACGGAAGAATACTTTGCCATCCACGGCCGTCCTGAAGATTACAAGGAAATGAAACCGGACGATGCCGCACTTTATGACAAGGTCATTGAAGTCAACCTCGATACGATTGAACCGGTCATTGCCCTTCCGTTCCATCCGAGCAATGTCTACAGCCTGAAGGAAATCATTGCCGATCCGAAGGAAGCCCTTTCCATCATCGACAAAAATGCCAAGCGCACCTTTGAAAATAACCCTAACGTCCATTGGAACCTTGCCGGAAAGATCCATGACGACGGCAAGCTCTATGTTGACCAGGGCGTCATCGCAGGCTGCTGTTCTGGTTCTTTTGAAAACCTCTATGCCGTCGGCAAGATGGCTGAATATATGAATCACGGCGTCGGTAGCTTCAACTTCAACGTTTATCCTGCCAGTCAGCCGATCATGACAGCCCTCATGGAAGCCGGGACCATCAAGACCCTCATGGACTACGGGGTCCGCGTAAAGAGTGCTTTTTGCGGACCTTGCTTTGGCGCCGGCGATACACCTGCCAACAACGAATTCTCCATTCGCCACACAACGCGCAACTTCCCGAACCGCGAAGGCTCTAACCCAGCCATGAACCAGTTCTCCTGTGTTGCCCTCATGGATTCCCGCAGCATTGCTGCAACGAGCTTTAACGGCGGTAAACTGACGAGTGCGGAAGACGTATGGCAGGATATTACCTATCCAAAGTACCACTTCAACAGCCAGATCTATGAAAATACGGTCTATAACGGCTTCAAGAAAGCCGAAAAGGATGTGGAAATGGTCTATGGTCCGGATATCCGCGACTGGCCTGATATGACGGAACTGGCAGATGACCTTCTGCTTAAGGTGGCAAGCGTCATCCATGATGAAGTCACGACGACGGATGAACTCATTCCTTCCGGTGAAACGGCATCCTATCGTTCCAATCCGGAAAAAATTTCCGCATTCACCTTGATCCGTAAGGACCCGAAATACGTGGGCCGTGCCAAGACAGTCCGCGAATTTGAACGGGCTCGGCTTAAGGGTGATGAGAAAACGGCCATGGAATACTTCTCCATCTTGGAAAAGGCCGGTATTTTCGTGCCTAAGGACCGCCTCATGAACCATACGGGCATTGGCAGCGTTCTTTATGCAAAACGGCCTGGTGACGGCAGTGCCCGTGAATATGCAGCAAGCTGCCAAAAAGTCCTAGGCGGCTTTGCCAATATCTGTATCGAATACGCAACGAAACGGTATCGCTCCAACTGTGTTAACTGGGGCATCCTGCCTTTCACCTACGGAACCGATCCTATCGACCTTCAGCCCGGTGAATACATCTACCTGTCGAACATACGCAATTCTGTGGAAAAAGGTTTGACAGAAGTGGAGGCTACGGTCATTTCTGAAGATGGGAAGACGAGAGTGATGAAGCTGAACCTTCCTGATGTGACGGAAGCAGAAAAGCAAGTCCTTCTTGCCGGTAGTCTCATCAACTTCTACAAACTGGGGAAATAAACCCAGCTATCAGGAAGAAACCTTAAACGCGCTATCAAGAGGAAACGAGGACAGAACAGGCCAGATAAAGGTCCTGTTTCCTCTTTCTTCATGATTTGATGGAAAAGAGGAGAACTGATGCAAACCATTTCACTGCTGGTCCTGATTGTAGCCATCGCCATTGGCTTTTGGAAAAACATCAATGTAGGAATCGTATCCCTGGCCCTGGGCTTTATCTTGACGGCCGCAATGGGGATAAGCGTCAAAGTCCTTGTCGCTGGTTTTCCAACCAAGCTTTTTCTGACCCTTTTGGGAACGATGTACTTTTTTGCCCTCCTGCAGGATAACCAGACCTTGGAACTTCTTTCGAGAAAAATTATCAGTTTATTTAAAACGAGGCCCTTTCTCATGCCTGTCGTGATCTATGTGGTTTCCTACGTCATGAGTGCCGCCGGGCCGGGCGCCATTTCTGTCCAGTCCGTCATGGTCATCTTTGCTGTCAGCCTTGCAGTCCAGATGAAGGCGAACCCCATCCTTATGGCCGTCATGGCCATCTTGGGGGCTGTTGGTGGGACGGCATCCCCCATTGCCCTGACGGGAATCATCGTAAAAGACCTCACGGCTTCCCTCCATGTGCCGGGCATTGCGGTTCCTGTCTTTTACGGCGTTACGGCAGCAAACGTCTTTATTGCCGCTATCTTTTATGTGGTCTTGGGCGGTTATCGGATGACCCTTGACGCGAATCTTCAGAACGTGGGCGGTGAAGCCTTTACGCGGGAACAGAAGATCTGCCTTGCTGGCCTTGCTGCCCTTGTTGTCATGGTTGTCATCTTCCGTATGGATGTAGGGTTTGTCTCTTTCTTCCTTGCGTTTCTTCTCATGCTTGTCGGAGCGGCGGACAAAAAGCGTCCTGTAAAGCTTGTTCCTTGGAATGTCCTGATTCTTATCTGCGGCATCAGCGTTCTTATGAGCGTCATCAAAAAAGCAGGCGGGATCAAACTTTTGGCAGACCTCTTGGCCTCCCTTATGACGGAAGGCACGGCGGCCGGGCTCATTGCTGCTACGGCCGGTTTTATGAGCTGGTTCAGCTCGGCCAACGGCGTTGTCTTTCCAACCCTCATTCCGACCCTGCCTGAAATCATTGCCAAGGTAGGCGGCGAGCTACGCCTTGTCGATATGCTTGTTAGCGTGGTCGGGGCCGCAACGGTAGCCGGCATCAGCCCTCTTTCCACAGGCGGCAGCCTCATCATGGCGACGGTAGCCCAGAACGAAGTGGCTTCGTCGGAAGATTTGTCGAAGATGTTCCTGAAACTTTTCCTCCTGTCTTTTTGTGCTGTTATGCTTGTCGTGGTCTTTTCCCTTGTAGGTGGGACCAAACTGATTGTGTATTGATTTACTGCTGAAAAGGAGAATGCTCATGTTTGCTTACGTTGGATCGAGAACGACAAAGGAACGCAATGCCACGGGAAAAGGAATTTCCGTTTACGAAGTACATGGTCATGACTGGAAGCTCATCCAAGTCGTGGGGGATTTGGTGAACCCTTCTTTCCAATGCTTTGACGAAACCGGGAATTTCCTCTATTCCGTCCACGGTGACTTCAGCGAAATCAGTGCTTTCAAACGGGACCGGAAGACGGGGCGCCTGACCTATCTCCATACGGCAAGTACAGAAGGAAAGAACCCGGTCCACCTGTCCATGGACCGTTGCAACAAGTGGATCTATGTGGCAAACCTTGCAACGGGCACAGTTTCTGTCATTGAACGCCGGGAAGATGGAACGGTGGGCAGCTGTGTCAATCAATATGTCCTTCCTGGCAAAGAGAAAGACTATTTTTCTCATCCCCATCAGGTCCTTCAAGATCCGTCCCGGGAATATCTGCTTGTTTCATGCCAGGGTCGGGAACATGGCTTTGGACAGGTTGACGTTTTCAAGATCAACCACGACGGCACGCTGACCCCGACAGATCGGGTGCCCAGCCGCGAGATTGCGGAACCCCGCCATCTGACCTTTGCTGGTCCCAAGGGCTGTTGCTATGGTTCCAATGAAAAGGATTACACCGTCACGGCCTATCATTTTGACACAAAAAAAGGGACCTTATCCCCCTTCCAGATTGTGCCAACCCTGCCTGATACCTTCACTGATGATGGCTGGGCAAGCGGTATCGTGTCTGCTCCCGGCGGCCGTTTTGTCTATGTGTCGAATCGCAAGGCAGATTTGGTGAGCGTTTTTGCTGCAGACCCTGCAACGGGAAAACTTTCCCTGGTTCAGTGGATCCCTACAAAAGGCAAACAGCCCCGCTTCATCGGTATGGTACCTGATGGGTCTATGCTCGTTGCGGCCAATGAACTGGGCGCGTCTATCCGTATCTTTGATGTCGATCCCCAAACGGGCCGCCTCCATGATGGTGAACATGTCATTAAGACGCATAGTCCCGTTTGCGTGACTTTTGCCCTCTAACGCAGCCGGCCTTGGGAGAAAGGCCGTTGCTTATGCCCACTGAACTGGCTGCCCGCGCAGCTTTTGATGTAAAAAGGAGAATGAACATGTTATGTCCTGTACGCCTTGTGTCCTGTGACCTTCGTGATGGCCAGCAGGCCGCCATCGCGACCCGCATGACGACGGAGGAAATGCTTCCCGTTCTGAAGCCGCTTGATGAATTTGGCTTTGATGCCCTGGAAGTCTGGGGCGGTGCGACCTTTGACGCGTGCATCCGCTTTTTGGGAGAAGATCCCTGGGAGCGTCTGCGCATAATCAAGGCTCATGTGAAGAAGACGCCCCTGCGTATGCTTCTGCGGGGACAGAATCTTTTGGGCTATGCTCCTTACCCGGATGATGTGGTCGATCATTTTGTTGCCGCCGCAGCTCGTGACGGCATTGACATTTTCCTCATCTTTGACGGCCTCAACGATGTGCGCAATGTGCGCCGCGCTGCCGAAGCTGCCCTTAAAGCCGGGAAGAAGGTGGAAGCCAATCTTCAGTTTACGTCAAGTCCAGTCCACACGGTGGAATCTTTCATAAAGACGGCGCGGGACTATCTTGACATTGGTGCCACGGCCCTTCATCTCGAAGACATGGGCGGGATGAAGACGCCCCGGGAAGCGGTAGAGACCGTCAAGGCCTTGAAGGCAACCTTTGATGTGCCGGTCCACTATCATGCGCACTGTGTAGGCGGGATGACAGATATTACCTACTGGGAAGTTATCCGTGCCGGTGTCGATGTGGTAGATGTGGACACAGCTGCTTTTGCCTTGGGAACCGGGCATCCTTGCGCGGAAAGCTTGATTGCCGTCCTTGCCGGCACGGAACGCGATACAGGACTTGACTATACGAAGCTAGCGCCCATTACGGCTCACCTCCAAAAGGTGCGGCAGGCCCATCATGAATATGAATCAAAGCTGCGCGGGGTTGACATCAACGTAGTGCGTCATCAGATCCCTGGCGGGATGCGGAGCAACCTGGAATTCCAGCTTGCCCAGCTCAATGCGGAAACCCACCTGCCGGAGGTCCTTAAGGAAGTGGTCGCTGTTCGCCGTGATCTGGGCTATCCCCCGTTGGGGACACCTTTTTCTCAAATGTGCGGCGCCCAGGCTACGATGAATGTCATGAGCGGGGGCCGCTACAAGGTCCTTTTAAAGGAAGTGAAGGATTACGTCCTCGGGAAATATGGTAAAGCGCCTGGACCTGTTGCGGAAGTTCTTAAGAAGCTCGTCCTTCGTAAGGAGTTGGAACCGCTTTCCTGTCGCCCAGCTGACCTGATTGCACCGGGCTGGCAGGCGGGCGTTTCCGCAAGCCGAGACATTGCAAAAAGTGAGGAAGATATCCTTACGTATCTTCTTTTTCCGCAAGTGGGTGGGGAGTTCCTTAAAAGAAAATATGCATAATAAGCGGGACACTCAGGAAAGACCGTTTATGCGGCTAAGGGAGGCTGTCTTTTTCAGACAGCTTCCTTTTTGCGTGGATTTTTGCCAATCTGGGGGAAATGCCATTGACATTGCCATCTGAAAAAAATACACTAGGAAGATAATCCATTACAACGGAAGAAAGGAAGGATAGGAGATGGAAAAAGAAGTACCGGAACTCATCACCGTGGAAGCTGCGAGGGACAGTCACCGCTGGGTGGCCATTACAGCCCTGCTGCTTGCCATTGGTGTCATTTTGCATACCATCAGTCCCAATGTGGGCGGGGTGACGCCCAACTGGACCATTGCCATGTATTCCATAACCACCAATTTGACTCATCCTGGTCTTTTGCGCGCCCTGGGGACGGGATTTGTGGCAGGGCTTACCATTGTGCCTTCTTCCAAATCGGCATTTCCTTTGGGCAACATTGCCAGTGAAATTGCAGGGTCCTTGACAGCCTGCCTTCTTGTGAAGGCTTTTGTCTCCCTCCATCTGGGAAAATTTCGTCTGGGCCCCCTTATCATCGGCTTTTTTGCCACCCTTGTGAGTGGTTCTGTTTTCACGAACATCCTCTGTATTGTCCTGGGTCTTCCCTTTTCCACGTGGCTCAAGGTCATGCTGCCTGTCGTGCTTGTCGTTGCTGTCCTCAATGCACTCATTACACAGGTCCTTTATAGGCCGGTAGAAAAGGTATTCCATACGACAGGAGGTGAAGACCATGAGTGACAGTGTCATCCGTCTTTCGGGATTTTATTACGCCTATCCCCAGAGCGATGTTCTTTTGAAGGATATCAATCTTTCCGTTGAAAAAGGTTCCTTTACGGCCATCGCAGGACCCAGCGGCGCCGGCAAGACGACTCTCTGCCGGGCCATGACGGGGATTGTGCCGACCTACTATGGCGGCCGCTATGCCGGGGCGGTAGAAGTGCTCGGCGAAGATATCCGCGATAAAAAGATTTCGGATCTTGCCATGCGCGTTGGCATTATGCTTGATGATTACGAAAGCCAGATGGTCTCCCTCACGGCAGGTGAGGAAATCAGTTTCAGCCTTTTGAATCACGGTTTCAGTCCTGATGAAGTCGACGCCCGCGTCAAAGAGGCCTTAAATGACGTCGGATTGCCGGACCGGGAAAACTACCAGCTTGATGAGCTGTCGGGCGGACAGCGGCAGCGCCTGCTTTTGGCCTCCGTCCTTGCGACACGTCCTGATATCCTTATTCTTGATGAACCGGTTTCGGCCATGGACCCTGATGGGGCTCGTTCCCTGTATGCCCTTGTGGACCGGATCCATAAAGCCCACGGAATGACCGTTGTCGTTGTGGAACATGACCTTAATTATCTGCTGCCCTACATGACTCATATGGTGCTTATGGAAACAGGAAAGATCAAGGTTCAAGGTCCCTTTGAGGAAGCCGCCCGCCGGGCCTTTCCCCAGGAATCACTCCGGGCCAACCTCCCTGAACTGTGGCGCATCAAACTGGGCCTTGAAGCAAAGTACCCCGTAACACTGCAGGATTGGCGCAGTGAAGCGGCAGCCCTGCAGGAACTTGCGGAACGCTTTGAAAAGGAGAAAGACCATGATTGAAGCAAAAACCGTAACCTTTGCCTATCGGCGGGGCATACCCGTCTTGAACGATATCAGCTGTACCATCCATGATGGGGAGGCGGTGGCCCTTTTGGGGCATAATGGAAGCGGCAAAACAACCCTGAGCCGTCTTTTTATGGCCCTCAATCATCCCCGCAGCGGGCAAGTCCTCATCGATGGCCGGGATATTGTCAATTTTGAACCGGCAGACCTGGCCGATCAGATTGGCTACGTATTCCAGAATCCAGACCTGCAGATCTTGGGGGATACGGTCTATGAAGAAGTGGCCTATGGGCTCGCCAATAAGAAGCTTCCTCGATCCACCATTGACCGTCAGGTGCGGGATGCCGTAGAGGCCATGGGACTGACGCCTTTTTTGGACCGTTACCCGCGGGCCCTTTCCTTTGGTCAGAAACGCCGCCTTGGCGTTGCGACGGCCCTTGCGCTTCAGCCTAAGACCTTGATTCTTGATGAAATCACCAACGGGCAGGATGAACAGGAAAAGCGTCATATGATGGCGTATCTTGGCAGACTTCAGCAGGAGCGCCATATGACACTCATCCTCATTACCCATGATATGGATATTGCCCGGATTTATACAACACGGGCCCTCGTCCTGTCCCATGGGGACCTCGTCTATGATGGCTCTACAGCGGAGCTTTTTGACGGCAAGCGTCCCATTGAGGCGTGGGGACTGAAACAGCCTATTCTTTCCCGCATCTGCGCGCAAATGAAAGTAACGGGTGTGACGACGCCGGAAGAGCTCTGCAGCAAGCTTGCGCTGAAAGGAGGCGAGGGAAAATGAAATTGACCGCGTTTACGCGCCTTGTCCTCGTCCTTGCTGTCACAGCCTGGGTCTTTTTGCTTCCCATCCCGGCTGTTGCCATGATCCTTGCCTTGGAACTTGTCATCCTTCTTTATATTAAACGGGACCGCGCTACCATGGCGGCCATCGGAACCTTGACGGTCTTTACGGCTCTCATGATCATCTTCCAGATGCTTTTTGGCTCGAGTCTTGAAGTGGCCCTGACGGGCGGCCTGCGGATGTTTGTTATGACAACGGCCTTCCTCTGCCTTTTGGCATCGACGAAGATCCAGGATATTGCCCAGGCTCTTGTAGAAAAGTTCCATATGCCCTATGAGTATGCTTTTATGCTCACGACTGCCCTGCGCTTTGTACCGGATTTCCTGTCAGACAGCGCCATCACCCTTGACGCCCAGTCCTGTCGGGGGTATTCCAACCGCGGCAATGCCTTGAAACGTCTATTTGCCTATCTGGCTGTTGTCAAACCCCTTGTCATGCGGGCTGTCGCCAAGTCGGACACGCTTGCCCTTTCTATGGAACTTAAGGGCTTTGGGCCCAATACGTACCGCAATCGCCGGCCTATGAAACTTGGCGTGTGGGATTATTTCATGCTCCTTGTGACCGTGCTCCTGTGTGCTTATCCGCTGTGGAGCCATCGTGTAGGTCTTTGACCTCTGCTAAAACAGGGTTCGTTTCTTTGTGGATAAAAACTGCTGCGTGAAGCGGCAGTTTTTTTATGGATTTTTTGTGAACAATTCGCTTTAAAAAATAAGGAGGAATGCGGGGTTTCAGCACTTTTCCCACTGTTTTCCGGACCTTATCGCGATGGCAGGTCATAAAGGGAAATAACATAAGTTCTTAAAATAGAATTATTTTAAAAAATCCGAAGAATTTTTGACAATTCTTGACTGAAATATTGTATAATGAAATAAGCTGTTATGTTTTTCATCTTCTTTTTGCGAGGAAGTAGGGGAAAATGTACAGTTTTACGCTGCACATTAATGGAGCAAAGGTGGTGAGACCATGTCCATGTTAGAAGATATCAAAGCTGCAGAAAAGGCTGCTGATGAACTGAAGAAAGAAAAGACGGCAGCTGCCCGCACGCTTTTGCGCGATGCCCAGGAAGAAGCCCGGAAGGAAGCGGACGCCCTCGTGGCAAAGGCCCGGGAGGCAGCGCAGAAGACCGTTTCGGAAGCAGAAGCAAAGGCCCATAAGGAAGCTGATGCCTTTGTCGCCCGAAAGGCCGAAGAAGACCGGCAAAAGGCGGAGGCCGCCCGCGCCCGTCTTGACAATGCGGTGAAGTACATTATGGAAAAGGTCGTGATCGAATGCTAGTCAAAATGAAAAAATGGACGCTTTATGCGCTCAAGCAAGATCGCGACGCCCTGCTCATGGCCCTGCAGAAAGATGGCAGTGTCATGATTGAATCCGAAGGGGAGAAAAAAGGCCTTGAAGGCGCGGAAGAAGTGAGCGCCCAATTGGAAAAGACCGGTCAGGTCCTGCGTTTTATGGCGCAGAACGGGGCCAAGGGAGGTCTCTTTCCCAAGCGGACGGAACTGTCCTATGATGCTTTCCTAACGCCCAGTCAAACGGGTGAGAAGGTCACGGAACGGGTGGATACCTTGGCTAATCGGGTGGCCTCTCTTGACAGTGAAGCAGCCGCCCTCCGTACCCAAATAGAGAGCCTGAATCCTTGGCTGGACCTTGATATTCCCTTGGAACAGCTGAGTTTTACGGAAGATACCCGCCTGTTTGTAGGCTTTGTGCCCGATAAGGAAGTGGACGCTGTTCGGGAAGGCCTTGAACCGCTTCTTGCGGAAATGAAGACCTATGGCCTTGCTCCCGATGGACAGGCCCTCGTTGTCCTTGCTCACAAGGATGCGGAAGAAGGGGTCAAACACCTCCTCAAGGACCATGAATTTACGGAAGCCGTTCTTCCTAAGCGCAGCGGCCTTGCCCGGTGCGTGGCAAAAGAACTGGCGGAAGAGGCGAAGGGCAGGGAAATCGAAGCCGAAAAACTGCGCTTTGAAGCAAAGGAAGCGGCTAAGGAAAAAGCCTCCGTTGAGCTCTATTATGATCAGCTAAGTGCGGAAAAGGACCGCCTTGCCGATGCCGGCATCGAAACAGAACGTGCCTTTGTCCTAACAGGCTGGATCCGCGGGGATAGGCAGTCACATGTGGAACAGGTCATCAGCGGGGTAACGGATGCTTACCAGCTGACCTTCCGGAATCCTAACGAAGGGGAAATCCCACCGACGGTCCTTGAAAACAACAAGCTTGTGGCACCTTATGAATCCGTCATTGGGCTTTACTCCCTTCCTAAGGCCGGGACCCTCGACCCTGATTTTTTAATGGCACCGTTCCATTTCATCTTCTTTGGAATGATGCTTTCTGATGCAGGCTACGGTCTTGTCCTGACGATCTTGCTTTATCTTGTCATGAAGAAAGTAAAACCCCAGGGATTGGGCGGTCAGCTCGTTATGGTCTGCCTCTTTGGCAGTATCTCAACCATTATCTGGGGGGCACTTTTTGGCGGCTGGTTTGGCCTGGAATGGCATCCGCTGCTTTTTGTCCCTATGAATGAACCACTGAAGATGCTTGCCCTCTGCTTTGGCCTTGGCATCCTTCATCTGGCGCTGGGGATGCTGACCAAGGCCTATCTCCTGATTCGCGATGGCGACATCATGGGGGCTGTCTGCGACCAGTTCAGCTGGCTCATCCTCTTTACCGGTCTTTTCCTCATGCCGTTTGTACCAGGCAGTATCGGAAAAGATATCGCCCTTTTGGGCGCTGCCATCATCGTCCTATTTGGGGGACGGGATAAGAAGGGAATCGTGAGCCGCCTGATTGGCGGTGTCCTGAGCCTTTATAACATCAGTGGCTACCTCAGTGACCTCTTGAGCTATTCCCGTATCTTTGCCTTAGGTCTAGCAACGGGCGTCATCGCCATGGTCATCAATACGGTTGCCCAGATGCTCATTGCGGCTGGACCTGTGGGAACAGCCGCCGCTGTGGTCGTTCTTGTAGGCGGTCATTTCTTCAATATCATCATCAACATCCTGGGTGCTTTTGTTCACAGCTCCCGGCTGCAGTACATTGAATTCTTTGGTAAGTTCTATGAAGCAGGCGGCCGCGCGTTTGTTCCGCTGGCGCTTCGCACCAAATACACGGATATCGTGAAATAAGCCAATTTAAGGAGGATATGAATCATGATTAGTTTAGGAACAGCTCTTGCTATCTGCGGCGCCGCCATTGCGGCTGCCCTTGCCGGCGTTGGCAGCGCCATGGGTGTCGGGATTGCCGGCCAGGCTGCCAGCGGCGTTGTCAGTGAAGATCCGGATAAGTTTGGTAAGGTTCTCGTGCTTCAGGCCCTTCCTGGTACGCAGGGCATTTACGGTCTATTGATTGGGTTTGTCATCATCATGAATATTGGTCTTGTCAGCGGAGCTCCGAAGGACCTCACCCTTTATCAGGGCCTGTCCCTTCTCTTTGCTGGTCTGCCGATGGGTATTGGCGGCCTGCTTTCTGGTATCTATCAGGGCAAGGTAGCTGCTTCCGGTATCTACCTGACGGCAAAACGTCCGGAAGAAACCGGTAAAGGCATCATTTTGACCGCTATGGTTGAAACGTACGCCGTATTGAGCCTTCTGATTTCCTTCATCATGGTCAACGGTGTGAAACTGTAAAGAGAGGTGGACGCGTCGTGGCAGGCAACAAAATCATTGAAAAGATAGAAGAAGAAGCTAGACAGGGCGCGGCGGCGATTGAAGCGGAAGCAAAGCAAAAAGCGGAAGCGGAAAAGAGCCGTATCCTCGGGAAAGCAAAGGAATCCGCAGCGGAGATTGAAGCAAAGGCCCAGGCAGATGCCAAGGAAGCGGCCGGCCGTCTCATGCTGATTGCTGACCTCAAGAGCCGCAAGGACAGCCTTGCCGCTCAGCGGGCCGTTATCCAGGAGGCCTTTGACCAAGCAGCGCTCCGCTTGTCCCAGCTTCCCCAAGAAACCTGGGAAAAGCTGATCCTTGCCATCGTCACCCAAAGTGATGTGGAAGGGACGGAAACGCTGGTTGTACCCGCTAAGGACCGCGCAGTCTATGAAAATGGTTTTCTTTCTAAGATCAACAAGACCCTTGTGGACCAGGGAAAGAAAGGTGAAATGACCTTGGACAGCGAGACGGCTTCCTTCAAGGAAGGGATCCTCATCCGAGGGAAGGATTGTGACTACGATGGCTCTTTCGCCACGCTCCTGAGAGATGTACGCAGCGAGGAGGAATATCGCGTAGCAGGGATCCTGTTTGACGCGGAGGTGAAGTAACATGGCCCAGCCCAGTTTTGAATTTGCCCTGGGCCGGATCAGCGTCCTTTCCACGCATTTGTTATCGGCGTCCCAGCTTCGCCGCATTGCCGAAGCCGGTTCCACTAAGGAAGCACAGAAACTGCTTTTGGAAACCGGTTACGGTGAAAATGCGGCAACGGAGCAGGAACTGGCCACGGGCGAGATCGATCTCATCATCCGCGGTCAGCTTCAGCTGACGAGGAAACGAATTAAGGAACTGACGCCCGATCCGGAACTGACAGGACTTTTTCTCCTGCCCGTCGATACCCATAATATCAAGGCCCTTTTGAAGGCCCGCCTTTTGGGGACAAGTGCCGACGAGATCCTTCGTGATGGAGGAAACTTCCCCCTTGATACGCTAAAGGATATGATCCAGACCAAGTATTACGAGGACATGCCCCCAGTCTACCGCGATACACTGAATGAAATCGAGTCGGAACTCGGCCGTGAGGCCGATCCCCTTGTTTTCAGCGCTATGGTGGATGGGGCGATGTTCCGCCATGCCAAGGCAATCATGGACGCAAAGCACGAAAAAGGATTCATTCGAGCATATTTCTCCCTGTGGGCCGATTTCCAAAATACACTGAGCCTGATCCGGGCCCAGAATCTCCATTGGGAGCTCAGTCAGCTCCGCCTCGTCCTCGTCGACGCCGGCGAGATTCCCCGGACTGTCTTTGAAGAATGCCTTGATACGCCGCCTGAACAGCTTGGGGCGCGCCTCAATCAGGGCGCCCATGGTGCGGATCTCGTCCAGGCTATCAACGAATTTGCCCAGACCGGAGACCTCGGCATCATTGCCCGCCGTATGCAGGAAGGCAAGATGCAGATCATCCGCCTTGCCAAATGGGAGACGGACTCCTTAGGGCCTATTGTAGGGTACCTATATGCCCGCGAGGTTGAAGCCGAGGCCCTGCGCCTGATTTTTGGGGCCCTTGCCGGCGGCTTTGAAGCAGAGCTGCCTGAAATCTACACATAAGATCGCGAAGCTTGGGAGGAAAGATATGGATAAGAATAAGATTGCTGTTGTCGGTGATCCCAGCTCCGTTATGATCTTCAAGGCAGTAGGCTTTGATGTATTTTATGAACAAGAGCCGGACCAGATCAAACGACGGCTCCACACACTGGCTGATGAAGGGTATGTCGTCATTTACATTACGGAAATGGCAGCAAGTCTTGCGGCTGATGTCATCGATGAATATGCGACGGCGACTTTCCCGGCTATTATTCCGATTCCTGCTGGCAGCAAGTCCTTGGGACTTGGGATGAAGCGGGTCAAGGAAAATGTGGAAAAAGCCGTTGGTGCCGATATTCTATTCAAAGAAGGGTAGGGAGATAACCGATGAGCGGAAGGATCGTTAAAGTATCCGGCCCGTTGATCGTTGCTGAAGGCATGAAGGACGTGGAACTGTATGATGTGGTCCGCGTCAGTGAAAAGCGACTGATCGGCGAGGTCATCGAATTAAGAGACGATAAGGCTTCCATCGAAGTCTATGAAGAAACGGCCGGCCTTGGTCCGGGCGAACCGGTGGAATCGACAGGTTCCCCGCTGTCCGTGGAACTGGCCCCAGGCCTGATCGAAAGTATTTTTGACGGCATCCAGCGCCCGCTGGAAGTCATTTATCAATCAGAAGGCGACCGCATTACCCGCGGCATTGATGTGCCGAAACTGAACCGGGAAAAGAAATGGGCTTTTGTCCCCGTGGCCAAGGTAGGCGACGAAGTTTCCGGCGGTGATGTCATCGGTACGGTCCAGGAAACCCCGGCCGTCCTTCATAAGATCATGGTGCCGCCTGGTAAGAGCGGCGTTGTGGAATGGGTCTTTAGCGGTGAAGCTACCATTACGGAACCGGTCTATAAATTAAAGGAAGCAGATGGAACTGTCAAGGAATATCCTATGCTCCAGACCTGGCCTGTCCGTAAGGCCCGCCCTTATAAGTCGAAACTGGCTCCTGATGAACCGATGGTCACGGGCCAGCGCGTCATCGATACACTGTTCCCGATTGCAAAGGGCGGTGTGGCCGCCATTCCGGGGCCTTTTGGTTCGGGCAAGACCGTTACGCAGCACCAGCTTGCCAAGTGGGCTGATGCCGATATCATCATTTACGTCGGCTGCGGTGAACGAGGCAACGAAATGACGGACGTACTGAACGAATTCCCGGAACTAAATGACCCGAGAACGGGCCTTCCCTTGATGAAGCGAACGGTCCTTATTGCCAATACGTCCGATATGCCTGTTGCCGCGCGTGAAGCTTCCATCTACACGGGCATTACGCTGGCGGAATATTTCCGTGACATGGGCTATAAAGTCGCCATTATGGCTGACTCCACGTCCCGTTGGGCAGAAGCTCTTCGCGAAATGTCCTCCCGTCTGGAAGAAATGCCGGGCGAAGAAGGTTACCCGGCTTACCTTGCCTCCCGTTTAGCTGAATTCTATGAACGGGCAGGTGAAGTGGAATGTATGGGTAAGGATGAGCGTGTGGGGGCCGTATCGGCCATTGGCGCTGTATCTCCTCCGGGCGGTGATATTTCTGAACCGGTTTCCCAGGCGACGCTTCGCATTGTCAAGGTTTTCTGGTGCCTGTCTTCGGCCCTTGCCTATGCGCGTCACTTCCCGGCCATTGACTGGCTGCAGAGCTATTCCCTTTATTCGGACCGCCTGCGTAAGTATTACGATGCCAAAGTAGCTCCTGACTGGTCAAAGCTTGTTGGAACCACCATGGAAATCCTTCAGGAAGAAGCCAACCTCAATGAAATTGTCCGCTTGGTTGGTATCGATGCCTTGGGCTTCAAGGACCGCATCACCATGGAATGTGCGCGTTCCATCCGTGAAGATTTCCTTCACCAGAACTCTTTCCATGAAGTGGATACCTACACTTCCTTGGAAAAACAGTACGATATGCTGAAACTGATCATTACGTGGTACCAGAAGGCCTTGGACCTTTCTGGCAAACATATTGCGCTGGACCGTATCATCGATATGCCCGTCCGGGAACAGATTGGCCGTGCCAAGTATATTCCTGAAAGTGAACGGGATGAGAAGTTTGCCCAGCTGTTCAAAGATTTGGATCAGGCCTTTGCCGATCTGACGGAAGAGGGTGGCGACAATGCGTAAAGATTATAAGACAATCCGGGAAGTCGTCGGCCCCCTGATGACGGTGGATCATGTAGCTGGCGTGAAATATGACGAGCTGGTGGAAATCCATCAGGCTAACGGCGAAGTCCGCAGCGGCCGTGTCCTTGTGATTGATGGGGACCGTGCCTTGGTCCAGCTGTTTGAAAGTTCTCAGGGTCTGCAGGCTTCCACGGCCAAGGCTCGTTTCGTAGGACACGGGATCCAGCTCGGTGTTTCTCCGGATATGCTGGGCCGCGTCTTCGACGGTATGGGCAACCCCATTGATGGTGGGCCCAAGATCATTCCCCAGGAATATCTCGATATCAATGGGGCTCCGATGAACCCGGCTGCCCGTGACTATCCTGCCGAATTTATCCAAACCGGCGTCAGTGCCATCGATGGCCTGAACACGCTGGTACGCGGCCAAAAACTGCCGGTTTTCTCCGGTTCCGGTCTGCCCCATGCCCAGCTGGCTGCCCAAATTGCCCGTCAGGCCAAGGTCCTCGGCAAGGATGAAAAATTTGCCGTTGTCTTTGCGGCTGTCGGGATTACCTTCGAAGAAGCCAACTTCTTCATGGAAGACTTCAACCGTACCGGTGCCCTGAGCCGTGCCGTTATGTTCATCAACCTTGCCAATGACCCGGCTGTCGAACGTATTTCCACGCCGCGTATGGCCATTACGGCAGCCGAATATCTGGCTTTTGAAATGGACATGCATGTGCTTGTCATCATTACGGACATTACCAACTATGCCGATGCCCTGCGTGAAGTCTCTGCTGCCCGTAAGGAAGTTCCGGGCCGCCGCGGCTACCCTGGCTACCTTTATACGGACCTTGCCACCATGTACGAACGGGCAGGGAAGATCCGCGGCAAGAAGGGCTCCATTACGATGATCCCAATCCTGTCCATGCCGGAAGATGATAAGACCCATCCAATCCCTGACCTTACGGGATATATTACGGAAGGTCAGATCATCCTTTCCCGCGAGCTGTATCGGAAAGGACTCAAACCGCCGATTGACGTCCTGCCATCCCTGTCCCGACTGAAGGATAAGGGCGTTGGTAAGGGAAAGACCCGTGAAGATCATGCGGATACGATGAACCAGCTCTTTGCTGCCTATTCCCGTGGGAAATCGGCAAAAGAATTGGCCACGATCCTTGGTGATTCTGCCCTGAGCCGCGTAGATAAGCTTTATGCAAAATTTGCCGACGCTTTTGAACGGGAATATGTTTCCCAGGGGTATGAAACCAACCGCTCCATCGAGGAGACCCTCGACATCGGATGGAAGCTTTTGGGCATCCTGCCGAAGGGCGAACTGAAACGTATCCGTGACGAATACTTGGATAAGTACTACAAACCTGCGGATGGCTCTGAGGGGGAATAACCCATGGCTACAACTGTGAACCCGACACGAATGGAGCTGACCCGCCTCAAGAAGCGGCTCGCGACGGCAGTGCGGGGGCATAAGCTCCTAAAGGACAAACGGGATGAAATGGTGCGCCAGTTTATGCTTTACATCCGGCGCAACCACGAACTCAGACAGAAGATGGAAAAAGCTCTGTCCGATGTATCCCAGCATTTTGTCCAGGCAAAGGCTCAGATGGGGTCCCTCTATATGAGTGAAGCCCTTCTCTATCCGGCACGGAGCGCTGAATTTGAAGTAGGGACGAAAAACGTCATGAGCGTTGACGTCCCGACCATCAAATACACGGGCGCGACAACGGATGATGAGACCCGCGTGCCCTATGCCTTTACCTTTACGTCGGCAGAACTTGATAATGCCGTCGTAAATCTTACCTCGTACCTGCCCGATCTGTTGGAGCTTGCTGAGGTGGAAAAGACCTGCAATATGCTCGCCGATGAAATCGAAAAGACTCGGCGGCGCGTCAACGCCCTGGAATATGTCATGATTCCGGAAATGCAGGAAAATATCAAGTATATTACCATGAAGCTTTCGGAAAATGAACGTGCCAGTACGGTACGCCTCATGAAAGCCAAGGAAATCATGGCCAAATAAGGAGGGACCCCTGCAGGCAGCAGGGGTCCTTCTTTTCTTATGCCTTACCCGTATGGAAACCCGGCAGGAGGAAGTATTGGACGGAACCTATGGAACCCGCTACAATGGAATTATCCAATCTAGGGAAGCTGAAAGACAGTGGCAGCTGCCAGTCTTCTTGCCGGTATCCTAAGGATTTCAGGCAGGGATTTTTTACCCAATCTGTCAATTCCCTTTTTTCTACCTTCCTGAAAGATCAGCGTTTTTTCGCTGACGCCACTTCACCATGACAGAAATGGGGTTTTTGGCTTGGACTAAGAACGTAAATCAGCCTGTGGGTCGGATTGACCTTGACAATCATTTTGGAAAGAGAGGTGAGGCGAGCCATCTTTTCCCTATGAAAGGAATGCCAGCTCGCGTTTGCGATGAAACGTACCCAGCAGATCCTACTAGTCGTCATCATGATGTTTGTCGCTGTATCAGGTGTCTACCGGTATCTGCCTTGCTTCAAGGAGGTTTTTATCTCTGGGAGGGAGCCTTATGAAAATTGTGCAGAAGCCGGAAGTGAACCCAAAGGCGCCATCGGTGAGGCCTCATCAAAACTTGTCGTCCTGCCAAGTCCGGAAACCATCCGGAGCTCAGGTACAGGAGAGATTGCCGTGTCAAACCAAGTGACTACGCCCTACGGCGAAGCCCCCCATATCCTGAGCCATTTTCCCAAGGACCATCCCAGTTCATTGAAACCGGTCCTGCGATGGGAAAAGGCGGATGATGCCGTAGTCTATGAGGTCCAGCTTGCTAAGGATGGAACTGTATTTCAGACTGATGGCTATGTCTTTATTAACGGCTATCATGCCGTCCTTCCTGACGACTATGCGGCTGACCATTTTGAATTCCGGGTCCGCGCCCTTAATTTGGACCGTGTCCCGATGACTCCCTTTTCCGCGTGGGAAACGGTCTATGTAGATCCCCAAATGCCTTCCCTCCAGCGTCCTGTCCCGACCAACCGCTTCAATGAAGGCATAGGGACGACCCTTCTTTATCCTGTTTATAACTGGATTCCTGTCCACGGGGCCCGAAACTACGAAGTGGAGATTCTCAGCCGCTTGCCGGAGCGTCCAGATCAGCGGGCAGACGCGGCGATTACCCTAGGACGGGGCAAGGCGACTGGCTTTGATTGGTATGACGATACAAAGCGCGTGGCTTCTTATCCCCTTTATTGGCGGGTCCGCGCCCTTGATGACGAAGGTCAGCCCATTGGCGTATTTTCTGAGCCCCAGAAAATGGTAATAAATCCATCTGACCACTGGGAGGTTGCGACTTTGGGCGACAGTATTTACCATGGCGGCGGGAACCTTTCCTATTCACCGAGTGATTGGGAATACAGCTTCCAGCACTATTTGAAGTTTGATTCCATTAACCTGGCCCAAAGCGGGGATACGAGCGGGGCCACCTTGGCCCGCTTTGATGATGATGTCCTGCCTTTCCATCCCCACTATCTCATCATCATGACGGGAACCAACAGTCTGCGGGCTGGCGTGGATCCAGATGATGTCATTTCCGACCTTGCCGCCATCAAGGAAAAATGTGAACAAAACGGGATCTGCCCAATTTTTATGACCTTGCCACCAATCAATCCCCAGAATATTGCCCGGGCCTTCAATGAACCGACGGCTGAGGATTGGAAGGAGCGCTTTGCTGCTGTCAATGCTTATATCAGGACCCAGATCCATATCGATCTTGCGGGAAAAATCCCCGAAGGGGTGGACCTTCCGACGGAACTCGGCCTTGATGGCATTCATCTCGATCCGCCCGGTAAGAAACTGATGGCAGAAGCGGTCAACGAGCAGTGGGAAAAGGTTCTGGCCCAATTTGCGGAAAAATAGTCGCTGGAGGTGCATTGGCTGGGGATTTCCCACATAGGGAAATGATACTGATTGTTTATACTATTTTATGATTTTTTCTGTTTGTACCCACTTATTCATGAAACTTTCATTTTCTTTTTTTATAATAAGCCCTAGAGGAAGGCAAGAAAGCAGGGTGACTCCAGACCCTGCAGCATGGATCCGTTGGTGACTCCTCTCCGGCGTTTCTTTTCTTGTCATGCAAGCCTCTATTTTTCCCCAGGTAGTCCAGAGCTTCCCCGCTCGGATTACCATCCCCATATCCGGAGTCCCCATGTTGGGGGCTCATTTTTTTTTGATGGTTTATATCATCGCGATGATTTTCATTCTTTTTTCACGAAAAAGGTGTAAAATAAGACGTCACTCAAGTGGTTTATCCCATCATAACAGATTTCTTTTTGCAGGTTTCCTATATCGGAAAGGAGGAATTCCATGAAAATCCTCGTTGTAGAAGATGAACCTTCCTTAAACCAGATTATTGCCAAGAGGCTCAAGATCGAAGGCTACTCCGTCGATCAAGCAGAAAATGGCCGTGATGCCTTGGAGTTTGTGGCGCTGGCCGAATACGACCTGCTCATCGTGGACATCCTTATGCCCGAAATGGATGGTCTGACCCTTGTCCACACGCTGCGGGAAAAGAATGTGACCGTACCGGTTCTTTTCCTTACGGCCCTTGATGGGACGGAAGATAAGGTCAAGGGCCTTGATGCCGGAGGGGATGATTATTTGGTCAAACCCTTTGAATTTTCAGAGCTCCTTGCCCGGGTTCGGGCCCTCTTGCGCCGCTCTGGGGGGACGGCGGTGCCCAAGAATGAATTGCAGCTGTCCGATCTTGTCCTGTCGGAGAGTGCCCATACGGTTACCCGCGGCGGGAAGCCAATCGCGTTGACCCCCAAAGAATTTTCTGTGCTCGAATACCTGCTTCGGAACCAAGGGATTGTTCTGTCCCGGGATAAGATCCTGGAACATGCCTGGGATTTTTCCTATGAAGGAGCTTCTAACATGGTAGATGTATACATCAAGACCTTACGAAAGAAAATCGACCATGATTTTGAGCCTAAGCTCCTTCACACCGTACGAGGTGCCGGTTATGTCCTTAAGGAATAAGCTGGTTTCCTTTTCTGCTTCTGTCATGCATTTTTTGAAGGATATGCCCGTTTCCATCAAGGTCACGGCCTACTATACCCTGTTTTTGGGGTTATTGCTTCTGCTTGTGACCATGAGCGGGTTTCAAATGGCTAAGTACCTTGAAATCAAGGAAATGGACAAAGTGCTCCTAGAGGTGACGGTCCGGGCCTCGCGCAACGAAAAAGCTTTTGATGTCTATGATCGAAATGTCTATCTTTCCATCCACAATCATGAAGATAAGATTGTCTACGGCGGCATGCCGGAAGGGTTTCCTCAGGAGCGCCCCCATTTTGGGGAAGGCCCCCAATCTATTAAGGTTGGAGGTGTGGAATACCGCTATGTGGATATTCCAGTTCGGCCTCCGCGGGAGCTGCGGGGTGATAGGACGGATACTTCCTTGACGGGCATGGGGCTTGATCTCCAGCAGCCGCGTCAGGGACCGTTTGTGTCGGGAGAAAAATATGGACATCATCTGTGGGTTCGGGGCATTATGTCCGGGGAAGCTGCTTCCAGCAGATGGCGGACCCTGATTGTGACCTATCTGGTGTTCTTTCCTCTCTTTTTGATTCTTGTTATCGTCGGGGGCTACCGGATTGTCCGCCGTTCTTTTGCACCTGTGGCCTCCATGAGCAAGGCAGCCCGGGCCATTGGGGAAACGGGGGACCTATCCCAGCGGCTTCCCGTTGGCGAAGGAAGTGATGAAATCCATCAGATGGGACGCACCATGAACCACATGCTTGATCAGATTGAGGATCTCATGGGCCGTGAAAAACGCTTCACCTCCGATGTTTCCCATGAGCTCAGGACGCCCATTGCTGTCATTATGGCAGAAAGTGAATTCGGTAAGGATTACGCGGAAAACGTAGAAGAAGCGAAAAAGGAAATGGGCAGGATCTTTGACCAGGCCCGTCACATGAACCGCATGATTGGGCAGCTCCTCGAACTGACCCGACTCGGCAACAAGCGGTCTGTTCCCCTCTCGCCCCTTGATATCTCAGCCTATGTGGCAGATATCGTAACGGACTACCAGAAACTTCCGGAAAGCAGGGACATTACGTGGGATATCCAGATTGAACCGAATATTACGGTGCCTACGGATCAATCACTTTTCATGAGGATCTTTATCAATTATCTGGATAATGCCATGAAGTTTACCCGTTCGCGGGTTAAGGTCTGCCTATATGGAAAGGGAAACGAGGTCTATTTGACCGTATCCGATGATGGGGCGGGGATGGATGAATCCACCTTGAAAAAAATCTGGGACCGTCTCTATCAAGCGGACGCGTCGCGCAGCCGGAAGTTGAATGCTGGATTGGGGCTTGGCTTATCCTTTGTGGCTGCGGCGGCAAAGCTCCTGGACTGCCGGGCCTATGCTGAAAGCACGCCTGGTGTGGGAAGCACCTTTTATCTTGTTTTTAAGAGATAGGGCAGTAAAAAAGACTGTACAGGAAGGATCCTGTGCAGTCTTTTTGGTTTTGGGGACGGCTATACATTTCCTAGGTGGACCCATGTGAGGTATTGTTTGGCCTCACGGGAAAGCGCCGCAAGACAGGATAGGGAGGTCTCTGGGCGGCAGGCGTGATAGCGGGGAAAATAGCGGGTCAGATGAAGGGGAATTTCTGGGGAAAGGGAAGCAATCCATTGGGCTTCGTCTCGCATCTCAAGAAGACGATCGTTTAACCCGGGAACAATGAGGGTCGTCAGCTCCACATGGGTCCCGAAACGGACGGCTTGGACGATGTTTTCTTTCGTTTCCGCAAGGTTTACTGAAAGGCTGCGGCAGCCTTTCAGTAAAGCATTTGAGGTCGATGTTCATGGCGTCTGTAAGGGGCAGCAGATCATGGAAGCGAGCGGGGGCGAGGCTGCCATTGGTAACAAGGACCGTTGCAAGGCCTGTTTCCTTGATGAGCCGAAAGGTATCCAGCACATATTCAATGTTTATGAGGGGTTCGTTATAGGTAAAAGCAAGGCCGATGCAGCCTGTTTCTTTATGCATCTTTCCCGCAAGGGCAGCAAGTTTTTCCGGGGGAAGGACAAAGCGGGTGGCTTCCCTGCCATGTTGGGAAATTTCGTGATTCTGGCAGAACGGGCAGGCAAGATTGCAGCCAAAACTGCCGGCAGAAAGGATGTGCGTTCCCGGGTGGAAGTGATAGAGGGGTTTCTTCTCGATGGGGTCAAGGGCAAGACTGGTGAGCTTTCCATAGGACAGGCTTACCAGTCGTCCCTGTTGGTGCTGCCGTGCGCGGCAAAAGCCGATTTCACCGTCAGCAAGGCAGCAGTGATGATGACAAAGCAGGCAGGTCAGGATGGGAGACATCACGAACACACCTCCTTTGAAATGGCTCCTAAAGGCTCATATTTCATTTTTAAGGCGTGCAAAGAAGAAATATGATAAATGGTTCGCATAAAAAGAAAAAAAGCTTATAAAGCATTTTGAGGGACGGCATAACAGAAAAATGCTTCTGAAAGATGGCCCCTTTTGTTCCGGGTCCTTAGGGGGTTCCTTTTGGAAAGCGGCGCACCCATTTGGAAAGGCGGGACGCGTAGGGAAAAAGGCTGGCTTCCCTTCCCTGAAGGATGGGAGCCTAGGCGTGGCGCGTCACTGTGAAGCGGTAGAGTAAGATCGGTTCATCGGCCCCGATGCCGCCTTTTTGACGGGCAATCTGGATTTGCTGGGACACACTTTCCACACCGTCAAGATCGGGAAGGAGGAGCCCCCGCCGCGTTCCATCTAGACTTTCGGTGATGACGCCATAGCGTTTGGGGTCAAGGCTGGATTCATCTGCTATGCGTTCTGGGACGCCAAGAATATCGACGGAATAGACAAGGTCCGGCAGTTCCTCTTTGCGCACTGCCGGAAAGCGGGAATCGTGCAGGGCTGCGCTGATGCCATTGGCTATGATTTCAAGGGCCGTGCTTTTCTTCGTCGGGGCAATGGTCCCAATGCAGCCCCTAAGATTTCCGTAAAGGTGGAGGGACACAAAAACGCCGTGACGGCTTCCTGTCAGTGATTTTGGGAGATGCTCCGGCAAAGGCAGGGGGCGCCCCGTTGTGACAATTGTTTCAACGCTTCTGCGGGCAAGGGTCACATAGGGGTCTTCTTGCTGCTTTTGGGTCTTTCGCTTTTCTGCAAGCTGCTGATGCAGGACGCCTGCCAGTTGGCGCTCGGGATTAGCCCCTGTGACGGAAAAGCTCACAATGCCGTAGCCGACACCAAAAATGTCCTCGTAGGAGCGGCGCGTCGTGGAAACGGTAAGGCCATCCAAGGCGCCTGCCATGATCCAAAAAGAATGGAGCCCGCATTCGGCGGCTTTCCTTGAAAAAGTGGGGTCCATGGTGAGTAGGGAGACAAAATCCGCCCTTTCAAGAAAAGACAAGCAGTCCCTGTCCCAAAGGGGACCTTCAGGGGCATAGCCGTAAGGGCCATCTTCCCGGAGTTTGTGGGATAAATCCCCGCTGGCAATGAAAATGATCCGGCGTTTCAGGGAGGACGCGGCTTCGGCGATGGTCTTTCCCAGAGCATAGTGGGCTTCCGGAGAAAGGCCGGATAGACCGATACGGACAATCTTGAGGGTGTTTACATCGCCATGCTTTTGGTAAAAGTAAAGCGGCAGGAGGGTTCCATGATCAAGCTCTGGGTGATGAGTTCCCAGAAGCCCTGCTGCAAGGCCCTTATCCTCTGCCCTTTCACTGATTGCAGCCGCCAGGGCTTTGTCATAGCTTACCTTGATGCGTACCTGAGGGGCACCAAACTGTCCAAAGCTGCCTTCGGCCTCCGTTCCTGGGGAAATGGCAAAGTAGTCCACATAGGCATCAGCATGAGGACTTGTAATAACGAGTGTATCGGCATGAAGGGCCGCGGCTTCCGCCATGACCGCATCATAGGCGGCGCTCGTGCGGGCAATCTTCTTTTCTTCCCCTTTTCCAATTTCAGGGACAATGATGGGCGGATGGGGAACCGCGTAGGCTGCAAGGATCATGGAGTATCACCTTCCTTTTTCTTATGTTCCTGAAGGAGCTTTTTCCCATATTGTAGCATATTTTGAGGGGGTGACGGACCAAGGTGGGAATGGGGGTAAGAAAATGGTATAAAGCATAAAAAAGGTTCTATAATTTATTTTGGGGCGCTAAAGTGACCGTCCAGATGCGTGTCCTCTCAGCGCCTACTTTTTTTCAATAAAAAAATAGGCATATGCACTC
>NZ_AWUR01000054.1:0-531 GCF_000468835.1 Acidaminococcus sp. BV3L6
GGTTCTATAATTTATTTTGGGGCGCTAAAGTGACCGTCCAGATGCGTGTCCTCTCAGCGCCTACTTTTTTTCAATAAAAAAATAGGCATATGCACTCAAATCCTCTACAATTAAAGTGATCAAACAATAAAGAAAGTGAGTTGAATACATATGCCTTCTCTAAATTATATCGAAAAATTAACAGGAATTAAAGAGGAATGGATTCAAAATTTAAAGGAAACGGAATCAGCCTTGGTTTTAGCGGTTCAGCTGCCGCCTCAAGAACACATCTGCCCTCATTGTAAGGCCACTACAAGACGCATAAAGGGCTACTATACGCGCCTCATCAAACATTCCCCACTTCTCCATAAAGAGTTGCATCTCCTATATCGCCAGAGACGCTATATATGCAGCTGTGGTCACACATTTAACGAGAAGAGCCCCTTTGCCTCTCCGTATTTCCAAACCTCTTCCTCGCTTCAACAAGTCATGCTCCAGGAGCTGCGTCAACACCTTTCTTTCCAGGAAGTGGCCAGACGATGCCATGTCAGC
>NZ_AWUR01000055.1:0-104617 GCF_000468835.1 Acidaminococcus sp. BV3L6
CCTTTTAACACCTTGATTTTATTGTTGCAGCCTTCAGTAAAGCCGTTGGAGTAAGGATATATAAGGGCGCTCCTGATCTCCTTCGTACCAATAGGTAAAGGACTTAACCAGAGCGTTCATTTCCGGTAAATCAGCGCTTTTTACTAGGTCTATCCATGCTGAAAGTGCCCAAGAAATGTTGGCATGATCTTTGAATCGAAGCACCTTGGAAAATGCGTATGTTAGCGCGTAAGCACATCTTAGATGAGGAGAACAGCGAAGGATTCCCTCCAGCTTTATAAGCTCTTCTTCGGTTAATTTCTCATATGGTTTCGTTAAGATTGTCTTGTTAGACTTAAACCTTTGGTTGTAGCTATAGATATATTAGTTATGTTACAAATAATTCTCGTTGCTGGTGCATAGGAGGTGCGAAATGAAGAATAAATTATATGCTATCCTAGTATTTTTATTTGAAGTTACGTTGATCCTCTATATGATTTTTGGGAGGATCATTGTTTTCGGACAAATGCTTGGAATTATTACGCATCAACCAGAACTAGTTTATAACATCAATAAACTTTTGAAACTAAAGGCTACTTGGATTTCGAGCATAAGTGGTTTAGCTGGGTTTGCGGCTTATTATTGTCGCCCGCTTCTTAATAATTCTAAATAAGAGTAAAAGCGGTCTGCATTTTAAATATATTTAAATTAAAAGTCCAATATTGTCATCTTTTCCTATTGTTTTATGTGGTCTTGAGTCGTGAAAAAATCCCGATACATTTTTGATGCATCGGGATTTTTTAGGCATATAAATAATCATGTGGTGTGGTCACCCCTATAGCACTTTTTGTGGTCGAAAGGGCTATCACAAGATTGTGGTCGCCCCTTTAAGGATTGTATACATCCCTATAACATTTCTGTGGTTTTGCTTTAAACAAATTGTGGTTCTGGATTTCGAGAAAATAAGAAAAAACCTCCTGCTGTAAAATAAAGATATGCGATCTATATTCTCAGAGGAGGTAAGACAAAAATGTCTCTAGAAAAGTTTATCACAAAGGTGCTTAACGTTAAAGCCGATGGAATCCAGAAAATGACCTCTATCGAAGAAGAAAATGGCAGCCTGACGTTAAAGCTTTGGCTCAAGCCAAAGAATCCCCAGTGTCCCGTTTGTGGCGGTCCTGCAGCGATTCATGGCTATTACTCCCGTAGGTTAAACCATGCAACGTTTGCAAACCGTAGATGCACCATCATATATCAAGAACGCCGCTACAAATGTAAGATTTGCAATCTAACATTCCATGAAGATAATCCTTTTATCAATACGAGCGAAGGATTGACCTATGAAACCAAAATTAATATTCTAAAGGACTTAAAATATCCAGGAGCCACCTATACGAATGTAGCCAGGCGCTATAACATCTCTGTAACAAAGGTCTTGCGAATATTCGACAGCCATGTGAGAATACCGCGAAAACCTCTTCCTGAAATATTATCCGTAGATGAGCATTACTTTCCCTCATCGGACTATGAAGCGCTCTATTGCTGCCTTTTAATGGATTTCAAAACAGGTGTAATTATTGATGTTTTACCCGATAGACGTCAAGATTTCGTTAGTCACTACCTAACTGAGATTAAGAAAAACACCTGGAACTATACGTTACATCAAAGCGAACTAGACAATGTAAAATATGTGTCGACAGACCTCCATGAGCCCTTTAGAAATCTTGCGAAAGCTTATTTTCCAAAGGCCAAGATATGTGCTGATAGTTTTCACGTTATCAAGAACCTAACGAATTGTTTCCGAAATATCCTGATAAGATGCAGGAAACAAGCCCTCTCTGAAGAGATGGTTTATCTCATTTTTAAGTTCAGACATGTCTTTTACCATAATGCAAATCTAGACAACAAGGCAAAATACAACCGTAGATTGAAACGCTATCTTACCTATAGGCAGATTAGAGATCTGGCTTTTGCAACCTTTCCAGAGCTTGCAAAAGCCTATGAGCTAAAGGAATACTATATCAACATGAACAGCAGCTGCACAGCTAGTACAGCTGCAAAGATGTTAGAAGAGGCAATCGATGTATTCGGGAATTCAGGAATTATCGAATACGAACCATTTGCTACCTTGCTGATAAATTGGAGAGAAGAGATCATCAATTCCTTTACTTACGTAGGAGATTCCCGGATTAACAACAGCCATATTGAATCAAAGAATAGAATGTTGGAGCGATTAATGTACAATGCAAATGGGTTTCGTAATTTTGATAGGACGCGGAACCGCATACTGTATTGTCTAAACAGAAATGAAACCTACACCCTATAATTGGGAGAAAAAGAGGACTCAAAGCGATTTTCAACGCTTTAAGTCCTCTTTAAAACCACAATTTCGTTATAGCTTAACCACAGGATTATTTATAATCCTGATTTTTTTATCATGATAATATACTTAAAATATTTATTCAACTAAATGAAATGAATTCATTTTATTAATGACATTTTTATAATGGCCTAACTCTTTTTGTATAGAAATAATCATATTCATCCCATAGCTCGGGAGATGTTCTCCCTTTCGTATAACAATATTAACCGTGTTACTAAATGTATCTGTTTGAATTGGGAAAATATTAGGAAATGAAAGCGAAATGGGGCGTGCCTGCCATAATTCGTATAAGTACATTGGGGATATGATGCCGACTCCATTAGCGGCGAGACTGAGAATTAACTCTTGATTATTAGTTTCAAGGATTATCTCAGGATAAATACGATGAGATGAAAAAAAACTATCAATACTGTTTCTAATCTTGTTGTGTGTTGGAACTAAAAGAAATGGTAAATCACAAATATCCGTTAAGTAAAGCCCACGCTTTTTAAACTTGGCGAGATCATCGTGCCAAGTGGCAGGATGATAGCGTTTTAAAAGATCTGTGGAGAGTGAACAACATAAGCGTTCTGTAAATAGACTAATAACCTCAAGATCTTTGGATGGAGCGACATCAATACCCATACACAAATCAATCTTATTAGAACGAAGAAGAGACAATAGTTGATCTGTATTTCTCTCAACGATTGTTACAGATATATTTGGATTTTGATCGTGATATTTTTCCCAAATATTTTTAAAAAATATTTGGGAGCGTTGCCTAGACATGCCAATTGTTAAGTGGGCTCTACAGTTCTTTGTAATATCGGCGAAGCGTGAAGTCAATTTATCTTCGGACAGAACGATTTCCTTGGCATAAAAGTACATTGCTCGGCCTGCCTCAGTAAGTTGAAGAGAAGGTTTTCTTTCAAATAAAGTAACACCATATTGTTTTTCCATGCGCTGTATATAGGCACTTAAAGATTGCTGAGAAATAAATAATTTAGCTGCGGCTTTTGTCATATTAAGCTCATCGGCGACTGCGATAAAGTATCGAAAAGCAACTGTACTCATTATATTCTCCTACAGCACAAAGTTGTTGATAATAAAATTAACTACTGTTTTACGACGTTCTCAAATGATAGTATCATAAAATAAAAATATATTCAAATAATTTAAAAAGGAGATGGAATGTTTAAATGGTTAAAATTATGGATTCTACCCTGCGTGATGGGGCCAATGTTGTTGGTAAGGGCTTTGATGCAGAAATTACAGATATGGTCTTAAAGGGCCTTGTAGCATCCCACGTTGATTATATTGAATTTGGCAATGCAGGCGGCGCCGGTGCTTATGAAGTTGCGGGCTTTACAAAAGCGCTTAAGGATGAAGAATATTTCAAGATTGCGCAGAAATATCTGCATAAGGGAAGCATGATCGGGGTGTTTCTTAACGCGAAACGGTATCGTGAGGCCTATGTGGAGCGCGCAGCTGAGGGAGGAATGCAATTCCTTCGTATTGGCCTTGATGCCGATGAAATTACGCCTGCTCTGGATCCTCTGAAAAAAATTAAATCGTTAGGGCTCAAGGCTTTTTATGCAGCCATGAAAGCCTATCTTGTATCCCCGGAGGATCTTGCTGAAAAAGCAAAAAAACTGGAATCTCTGGGACTTGATGAATTTACGGTGATGGATTCTGCTGGATGCATGCTCCCAGAGGATGTGGCACGTCTCATAGAAACACTGAAAAAGGCGGTTTCAATTCCAATTGCTTTCCATGGACACAACAATCTGGGGCTATCCGTAGCAAATGCGATTGCAGCCTATGAACACGGTGCGGATATTCTTGATGGCGGCCTTATGGGGATGGCCCGCAGTGCAGGAAATATGCCTGCAGAAGCCTGCGTAGCCCTTATGCAGAAACGAGACGAACTTAAATATATTGACACCTTTACACTCCTAAAATTCATTCATGAAGAGCTGGAACCTGCTATGAAAGAAAAATACGATTATCATAATCCGATTTCGGCATTTGATCTTGTCCTTGGAATGACTGGTCTTCATTCTTCCACACGAAAGACATTTGAGATGGTCGCTCGCGATCTGAATGTCAATGTATTTGCGCTGATGGCTGAAGTCGCCAAAGTTGACATCAAGGCTCCTAAAGAAGCGTTGATGCGTGAAATTGCTGAAAAGCTGCAGTAAAGGAGGGCTTTGTTATGGAAGTATTGCTTGCAGGGACCTACCCTGAAGGAACTCTTGAAAAGTTTCAAAACACTTTTGCAGGCACGGATATTCATGTCAGGGCTGTTGTAACTGAAGCGGAGTTTAAAAAAGAATCCGATGTTGATGCCATTATCTTGAGAATCTTGAAGATGCCGAAAGAAGTCATCAATAGATTTTCTCCTCGCCTGAAAATGATTATGCGATGGGGCGCAGGGTATGATGCAGTAGATATTAAAGCTGCTCGAGAAAGAAACATTGATGTTTGTAATACGCCTGGTGCTAATGCATATGCAGTAAGCGAGCTTGCTGTACTTCTTATGCTTGCCGTTGGACGAAATCTATTGGCACACGAAGAAAAACTCCGGGAAGGGGTCTGGAGTCGGGAACTTTTCAATAAAACATCCCAATCCCTCAGAGGAAAGATTGTTGGAATTGTCGGAGGTGGCAATATAGGGCGCCAGGTGGCCCGTAAAGTGCAGGTCTTTGGGGCCAAAACGTTCTATTATGATGCTTTCCGTTTGAGTGAAGAAATGGAACAGCAACTTGAACTGCAATATGTTGAATATGAACAGTTATTGAAAGAATCAGATGTAATTACGTTTCATGTCCCTTTGATGGATTCTACGGCTCATATGCTGAACACTGAAAATATTTCCCTATTGAAACAGAATGCCATTGTCATTAATACGGCAAGGAGCGGCATTATAGACGACGCTGCGCTCCTTGAAGCAGTGAAAAATGGGCACGTTCTGGGTGCTGGCCTTGATTGTACGGAAGAGACCCCTATCTCGAAGGATAATCCTTTGCTGCAGTACCCCAATTTCATTGTGACACCTCATGTGGGTGGCGTTACCAATGATATAGCTGAAAGTATTATGCCCATGATTGTGGAAAATCTTAGACTCATAGCTAAACAAGAATCTCCGAAATATGTTGTGAATAATCGATAGATCTTCTTATTGGTTTAGTCTGCCAATATTTCTTCTTTATGAATGATTGCTTCTTTGAAGAAATTAATGAAGTCCTTTGCATAAGGAGGCAATTCATAGTCTTTGTGATAAGCAAGCACTAATCTATGCTGAACATAGTCTTTCCCGGAACGCAGAGGGAATAAAAAGATTGATGGAGAAGTCTTCTTGATGGTATTGAGGCGCATTTGCGTCAAGAAGATCCCCCCATAGTGATAGGGGAAAAGGGATATGAGCAATTCTGATGCTGTTGCCTCGAGAAAGATACGAGGCTGTATTTTCGCTTCACGGAAGCACTTATCAATCGTTTGACGAAGACGGGATGTCCCTTTTTGGAGCAGAAAAGGCATATTTTTGAATGGTAGCATGTCTGTTCCTTGTTTTTGCAGTTTGGCTGCTTCAGCTTTGGAAAGCGGTGTGTATTTTTCCAAAAGTTCTGTTGTCACAGCAAGGTAGATCTTGTCATCCAATAAGGGTGTAATGACTAGCGAAGGATTGGAATCGTATTTTATACCGATAAAAAGGTCGAGCTGGTTATCGAAAAGCATTTTCTCGGTCTTATCAGAACTTTGATCAATCAAGTCAATGTGGATGTTGGGCCATTTCTCATAAAACTTCGGGAGTACGTAAGGAAGAAACACGTTCGCTCTATAGGTCGGAATTCCTATCCGAAGACGGCCAATGCTTTTTTGGGATATGATGCTGAATTTATTGACGATATCTTCTTCTTCGGAAAGAATTTTAGAAGCTGTATCGTAGAGCTGTTCACCTTCGATAGTCAGCGCCATTTTAGGCTTTCGAACAAAGAGTTCAACGCCGTAGTGTGCTTCGAGTTTTTGGATATGCTGACTAAGATTCTGCTGAGTAATATAGAGTTTTTTGGCAGCATGGGTCATGTGGAGTTCTTTAGCAAGAACAACAAAATAATAGAGTGACAAAATATTGAGATTAGAATCCATGAATCCTCCTTTTAAATTGAAAATAGCCGAACCCAATGAATTTATTATCTACCAATATTATAGCCGTATAAAAGTATTTCAACAATGATTTATTGTTGAAATACGAGAAAACGGTTGTTTGAATTATTAGACGATTCAATGTATTTTATAGCTAACGAAAGCGCTTTATTGAACTGGTTATATAGAATAGGAGTGATTGATATGTCAGTTGGAAAGAGAATTTATCTAAAGAGACAGCTTCCGGACCCGGAACTTATTGAAGCATTCAAAGAGATTCCGGCTTCGAATGTAGGGGATGTAATGGGCCGCAGCTGCGCCATGAATCCGCGTATTCATCTTGTAAGCAGTCCGAAGGCTCAAATAATGGCTGGTCCTGCCCTTACCGTCAAAGCACGCGGTGGTGACAACCTTGCCCTTCATGCCGCCCTCAATATGGCACAGGAAGGTGACGTCATTGTTGTATCCAATGAACATGATATGACAAGAGCACTGCTTGGCGAAGTCATGATGGCTTTCCTCTATAAGGTAAAGAAAATTGCTGGGATCATTCTTGACGGGCCTATCCGTGATATTGACGAAATTGGTCATTGGGATTTCCCTGTTTATGCAACGGGCACAACCCCTGGCGGCCCCTATAAAGAAGGCCCTGGAGAAATCAATGTCCCTATTTCCTGCGGCGAAATCAGTGTAAACCCTGGTGATATCATCCTCGCAGATCCGGATGGCATCGTTGTTATTCCTCGAAAAGATGCCCCGACGATTCTGAAAGACGCACAGGCTTTCAAGGAAAAGGACGGCGGTAAGCTGCAGGCAACGCTGAATGGAACCATCAACCGTTCTTGGGTTGATAAACTCATCAAAGAAAAAGAATTCGAAATCATCGATGATTATTATCGTGCAGATTAAGGAGGGAAGATATCATGGGATGGAAGATTTATTTACCTCAAGATATTTTGCCTGAAGGTCGCGAATATCTTGAAAGTCATGGTCACACCCTTGTCATGGGAACTGGTACGGATGAGGAAACGCTGTGCCGGGAAATCAAGGGCATGGACGCAATGGTATGCCGCACGACAAAAATTACCCGCAAGGTTTTTGAGGCAGCAGATCAGCTAAAAGTCGTGGCTCGTCATGGCGCTGGCTTCGATTTCATTGATGTTGTTGCCGCAAAAGATCATGGTGTCATGTGCGTGTTTGCCCCTACTGCAAACAGTGATTCCGTCGCTGAAACTGCAGTCATGAATATGCTGATTATCTCTCGAAACTTCAAGGCCGTGCAGAAAGAATTCCTGAATGACTACATGAAGGCCAAAATGAAAATCGAGAAACATACCCTTCATGGTAAGACGTTTGGTATCATTGGCTGCGGAAGAATCGGGACCTTGGTGGCAGAAAAATGCAATAAGGCCTTCTCTATGAAGGTCCTCGCATGGGACCCTTTCAGACCCGTTGATTCTTATCCTGATTTCATTACGCCAATCAAAGACCTGGATGAACTGCTCGGTAAGAGTGATTTTGTATCCGTTCATAGCCCCCTTACAGCGGATACGAAGGAATTTATCAATAAAGAGAAATTCCAGTACATGAAAAGGACTGCTTATCTGATTAATACATCCCGCGGCATGGTGGTGAATGAAAAGGACCTGTACGATGCGTGCAAAGAGGGTGTTATTGCTGGGGCTGCTCTTGATGTGCTTCAAGAAGAACCTATCAGCCCGGATAATCCTATCCTCTCCTTGGATAATGTCATCGTTTCGCCTCATATTGGCGGGGCAACCAAAGAAGCTTCCATTAATGCAAGCCTTATGTGTGCACGGGGAATTGAGGAAGTGTATGAAGGGAAAAAGCCAACGTATCCTGTTCCTGGATTTTAAGCCTTAAGCCGTTTGGTACTTTAATCCAATGTCAATTTTCTGCTAATGCTCGTGTCAAGAAGACTAGTGAAAAATGATGCAAGTGGAAATTCTTTTAACTCAGTAGAAAAACTGGGGAAGTTGAGGTGCAATATGTCAATTAGAGCATTGATGAACATGATGACTGCTGTGAGTATACTCATCTTAGCTGGCTTTTTTGTTCGAGAATTCGTAAAACCGCTGCAAAAGCTTTTTTTGCCAGCTTCTTTGGTGGGCGGGTTAGTGATGTTGGGACTGGGACAGCAAGGGCTTGGTCTCATCACCGTTCCTAAAGTACTGGGAAGCGTTCCTGGCGTCCTAATTGATATCGTAATGGTATCCCTGGTCTTCGGGGTTAGTTTCAATCGGAAAATGCTCCATTCTTATCTTGATTATGTGTGTCTGCCAATGCCGGCTTATGGTATGCAGATGTGCGTAGGTACACTGTTAGGTGGACTGCTGAGCCAGTTCTGGCCAGGGTTGCCTTTAGGGTGGGGCGTTTTGGGTGTATTCTCATTCCATGGCGGTCATGGAACGGCCGCTGCAGCTGCTGCTTCTTTTGAAAAACAGGGTCTTGAAGGTCATATGGCTGTTGCAATGGTGCTTTCCACGGTGGGGCTAATTGTAGCCATGACCGTAGGGATGGCCTTGGTTAATTGTGGTGTTAGAAGAGGTTGGGGAACTTTTGTTAAGGAGCCGACTAAGCAACCGGATTATTTTTATGGCGGAGCGTTACCTGAAGAATAACGAAAATCGATTGGGAGCACAGTGACGACTTCTATTAGTATCAACCATCTTTGCCTCCAATTTGCTTGGTTGATGGGTGCTCTGTTTATTGGGCAGCAAATCTTTGGATTCTTAAATACTTTCCCTGCTTTTAAGGCCCTGCATTTGCCGAGCGTGTTGCACGGTGTCGTTGGCGGCGCTGTTATGTGGGCAATTATTGAACGCCTTCATTTGGAAAAATTTGTTGACCTGAAGACCATTAAATTGCTGTCGGGGTTCTTCTTGGAACTGGTTGTTTTCACTGCAATGGCGACGCTCAACCTAAAATTTGTATCTACCTATGCAGCTCCTTTAGCTATCTACAGTATCGTGCTGACAACGCTTACAGTTCCCCTTGTTCTGTTCTGTGCTAGAAAATTTGCCAGAGAGGAATGGTTTGAAAAAGCCTGCATGTGCTTTGGTGCTGCTACAGGGAATACCTCTACTGGATTAGCACTTGTCCGCTCCATTGATCCGAATTCCGAATCTCATGCTGGTGACAGTCATGGCATCTATTCTACAATTTCTGCATGGAAAGATATTTTTGTGGGTCTGACGCCGCTTTGGCTGATGAGTGGATTGGGCTTTACTGCTGGTGTTGGTGCCGTAGTTATGGTGGCTTTCCTAGCGATTGGATTCATCTTCTTTAATACCCATCGTAAATTAACGAGATAAGTTTCTACAAACTGGGTGCCTTGAAAATCAGGGGGATACCTATCACAAAGAAAGAGGAACCAAGCTTTCGTTGGTTCCTCTTTCTCTGTGCGCCCGGCATGGGCGCACTCTTAAAGGTGAAAGTCCCTAGACTGCCCTAGTAGTGGGAAAGTCATAGCCGAACACCAAAGGCAACATCGTGAGGTAGAACTTGAAGGAAGGTACGGGAAAATCTCCGACCTAACGAACAGAAAACACATAAGGCCAGTTTGGGATGGATAAGGTCGCAATACAGACTGAAATCCCATAACGATTTGGAATCCCAAAGGGTAGATGCGGCAGGTGAATGGAGAGAAAGAGTACGTTCTTATCCAGGGAGGCCTCACGGACATGGCCGAAGCCATGAAATTGGCGGCCGTGGCCCAAATAAGATTCATCGTGAGGAGTCAGCAGAGACCATAGTACTGGACGGGCTATAGACCGTCCAGGAAGGACCGAATCTTAGGAGATGTCAGTTAATGAAGGGTGTCAGGCAGGAAATTAAAAGCAGAAAACTTCATAGAGAAGGTTGCCCGTAAAAGGCAGCTGCCAAGCAGCAAGGATATGCGGGAACGCCTACCCATGTGAGGATTGCCGAACACAACGACATCATTGCAAACTTGCTGGCAAATTGCCAAAAAGGACCATGGAGAGCGGCGCTTATGCTGAGTTCGCTCTTTACGAACGAGGAAATAGCTCGTCATGGTTATATAACCATGACGAGCTATTGCAAGCAAGTTTGTGAAAACTAGGAAACCGCCGCGCTTCGACTGGTACGCACGGTGGTGTGAGAGGTCGGGATTTCTATTTAGAAATCCCTCCTACTCGATCAATTGTTTTGTTTATTTTGATTCATCCTCATAAGCAAGTACATATTCAACAAAGTAATGAACTCCCAATCCTAGGGCTTTTTCATCAATATCGAAGTATGGACTATGCTGGGGGTATCTTCTGTTTTCGTTTTTAAAGCCGCCTCCTAATAGAAGAAGGCATTTAGGAATGTTGTACTTAGCGAAATCTTCTCCACCCATTTGGAGCTCCCAGTCAATGATTTTATCTTTTTCAAAAACTTTGGAGCAGGCAAGACGTCCGGTTTTAACGCACTCATCATCATTGATCATGGGAGGTGGCCCAAAATGGTAGTCGACTTTAATGTTCGTTCTGGAGGATTCAGCAACGCCTTTGGCAATTCTTTCGAGAATGCCAGGATATGCATTGCGGAGGTCAGTGTTAAAAGTCCTTGCTGTACCTTGGAGATGAGCAGTTCCAGGGATAACGTTGGAAGTCGTGCCGGAATTGAATGCAGTGACGCTGATAACGGCAGGCTCAAGAGGGTTGACTTCTCGGCTGATGACGGTCTGCACTTCATTGACGAACTGGGCTCCTGCAACGATGGGATCGATGGTTTGATGCGGCAGAGCACCATGACCACCCTTCCCGTCAATGTAGATGTCAAATGTATCAGCTGCGCTCATGACAGGACCATAACGGAGGGAAGCGCATCCTACAGGAATCTTGCTCCAGATATGAAGGGCAATGAGGCGAGAGCATTCTTTGACGAGCGGATCTTCTTTCATGTAGTAGGCCCCGCTGTCATCAATTTTTTCTTCTGCCGGTTGGAAGAGAAGACGAACTGTGATGGTAAGCTCATCTTTCATCTTTGCAAGTATTTTAGCCGTTCCAAGAAGAATTGTAATATGAGTATCGTGACCGCATGCATGCATAGTGCCTTCGTTTTTGGATTTATATTCGCAGGTCCCAAGTTCGGTAATCGGCAGGGCATCAATGTCTGCACGAATTCCCAAAATCTTATCCGAAGAGTGAGGCCCCTTGATGGTAGCAATCACGCCAGATTTTGTGGATTTCACATAGGGAATCCCCAGTTTTTCCAAGTAGTTGATGATATAAGCTTGGGTTTCAAATTCATGCCAAGACTGTTCGGGATGTGCATGCAGGTGGCGCCGAATTTCTACCAATTCATTTTGAATACTTTCAATTTCTTTCTTTACATCCATTTGATATTCCTCCTAACTGGCATCAGAATGGACCATAATTGATCTTCGTTGCGATAATCAAGGCAATAATGCAGACTACAGTTAAAATAAGCAACAATGGCGTAACAAATTTCCACCATTTCTTGAGCGGAATTCCAGCGATGGTCAAGAAGATAAGCAGTGTGCCGCTTGTGAACCAGGCAGAGTTCGTTAACCCATCACCAAACTGGAAGGCAAGGATCATTGTCTGACGGGTCATGCCAACAAGGTCAGCCAGCGGAATCAAGATAGGCATTAAAGCCATTGCTTTTGCAGAACCGGACGTAATGAGTCCGTTAAAGAGGGCAATAACAACCATAACGGCAATCGGGGTCAAATATTTTGGCATTGCCATCAAAGGCTGAGAAATAGCATTGATGATAGGATCGATGATAGCCGAAGCCGTCAGGATCCACTGGATACCTCTGGCAAGACCAATAACAAGGGCAGGGGTGAGGCCATCTTTTGCGCCGGCGATAATCGTATTGACGAGTTCACCCGGAGCGATACGGTTGATTACGCCTGCTGCAATTGCGGTGAAGAGGAAGCAGGCGGAGAGGTCATTCATGGACCAACCAAAGCTGGATACGCCCGCAATAGAAGCAACGAAGGTGATGAGGAAGACTACCAGGGAAAGTTTCTGACGGCCATTCATGGGATCTTTTAAGGATTCGCTGTAGTCAATGTGGAATTTGCTGTCATCGATATCCGCCGTAATTGATTCACGTTTCCCGCTTTTTACGGCTCTCGCATATCTTAATACATAGATATACATAATGATGTTGGTGAGAACCAGCAGAATAAACCGGAAGAGAAACCCGGAGAACATCGGAAGTTCTGCGATTTCATCGGAAATGCCAACGGTGTAAACGCTGGTCGGGGAGAAGGAGAAACTGATCATGTCAATCATGGCCGAGCAGGCAAGACCAGTCATAAGGTCATACCCTAAGGCAATACATAGGGAAATGACAATCGGAATGAAGGGGACAATCTGTTCGTTCCAACCTAAGAAGCCACCGAGGCATCCGAAGATAATCATGATTGCGATGAGAATCTTTTCAGACCCAACTGTATCGGATTTTGCGAGAACGCCTGCCATGGCTTTATCAAGGGTCCCTGTCCGCTTATAGACTTCAATGCAGCCGGCAACTAGCATGACAAGGAACATCATGCCAGAACTGGAGACTAAGCCATTCGGAATTGCTTGGAATAGGGCTTGAGGTCCAAGGTAGATTTTGTCAACTGGGTGGAAGGAATTTGCAATAACAACAGTACGGCCGTTGAGTACTTGTCTTTCAAATGCACCAGGTGAAATAAAGAATGATAGAATCCAACAGGCAACAATAACACCGGCAACGATTACAAATGCATTAATCGAGCCTTTCTTTTTCTTCTTGTCCATATAAAGTCAGCTCCTTAATTTTCCAACGCCTTCGAGACATTTACCTTGTGAATCATGGTGTTCAAGATGGTAATGTCCGTTTCTTTCATCCCGACTTTTCCAAGATAACCAATGTTTTTAATGGTTTCCTCAATATCTTTTTCGATGAGTCCTTCACCTCCTTTGAAACTACGGTCCTTCATTGCCATTTTGTGGGCAAGAATTGCCGCCTGCAGACTGGATGCAATCTTCGCGGCACAGCTTGGCTTAGCACCATCGCAAACAATCCCGCTAACGTTTCCAAGCATATTGGTGGTTGTCCGAGCAATCGCTGCATTATCCCCGCCTGCCATATAAGTGATAGCGGCGCCGGATCCGCAGGATGCACTGACTGCACCGCAGAAAGCGGATAAAGGACCGATATAATGCTTGATGTAGATGGAAATGAGATTGCTTACAATAAGCGCTCTGTATCTAATTTCAGGACTAAGTTTCCATTCTTTGGCATAGACAATAACAGGCATGCTTACTGTAATTCCTTGGTTGCCTGACCCGGAGTTGATGACAACTGGTTTCGGGCATCCGCTCATGCGAGCATCGGATCCAGCAGCTGCGGCTGCAACGGCTCTTGCTTCTACGCAGTCTCCATAGATTTCCCTAATGCTGCGGCCTACTTCTGCGCCCCAAGGATGATTTAGACCTTCTTCGGAGATGGCAGAATTCATTTCAATCTGTTTGTCGAGGAGGTCTTGTACAGCACTGATGGGAACGGTATTGGCATATTCCAAAATACCGTGGAACGTCATCTTAGAGCGGTCCCCTTTGCCAGTAGCAGTAGAGTCTGTCGTCTTCTCATCAAAGAGGATTTTGTCATCTTGGGCAATCTTGATGATGTTTGTGTGAGTGCCTGATAGAACAACTTCTGAGGAATGGTGTTTTCCTCTCAAGCAAACATCGATGTATAGGCCAGGAACTCCTTTAACGAGTTCAACATCGCAGACATTGCGGGAAACAAGTTCTTTACAGGACTGGCGGTCCTTGTCTGTCACGCCTTCGATTACTTCCAATACAGAATCTGCATTCCCGCCGACAATTCCTAACGCAGCTGCGGCAGGAATCCCCTTTTGACCGCCGGAATTAGGAACCGTGACGCCTTTGACATTTTTTATTATGTTTCCGGAGCAGCGAACTTCGTAGGATTCCACATTTTCAGGCAAATAGGACTTTGCTTTTGCAGCGGCATAGGCAATCGCAATTGGTTCTGTGCAGCCCATGGCAGGAATCAATTCTTCTTCTAGGATACGGGTATAGTTCTGCATTTCTGATGGGGGCATTGACATCGTAACCATCTCCTTTATCTTGTTACCTTAATTATATCACTAATCATATTAGTGATATCTAAAACTAAATGAAATATTCGATAATTTAAATTAAAAATAATAGACATGAATATAATTAATTGAAATGACGGGTGATTTTTGGATATAAAAGAGATTGTACCTTGAAAATATGAGAAAAATACTTGGCTTTTGAGGATAATATTTTACTGAGAAAAAAATAAAATATAGAGAAAAAGTATGATAAAGAGCGTTTTTTCTCCTAGCTACTTATGTAGCTAAGCGTAAGTCACTTAGAGAATTCCTAGAGAAATTGGAATTTATGATATACCTTGCTCCTTTGGAGATGAGCAAATAAAATTCTACTATTTTGCTCATGATTCGCTTCTATTTCTTTCTCAATTTTTTATTTAAAATATCTATTACACGCGGACAAAATATCTATTCCTACTCCTTTGAAATCATCTAAAAACCGCATTGATGCTAATACAATACGCCTTGTAGTCATATCAGTACTCGTATTAAAAATGCAGTATAAAACTGTAAAAATCTTTACGCAAAATTATCATAAAATCCCTGCAATAAATTTTTTTTAAATCATAGTTGACGAATATACTTTCTTGGAGTAGGATAACGGCAATTGGTTTTGGATCCGAAATAAAAAATTTCATATAGGAAAAGCGATGAACAAAATAAGTACACGCATGGACCGGATACAGAGAGACAGGTCACCGGCTGAAAGCCTGTTTGAACGGAAAGTGCGATGGAATGCCTTTGGGAGCTGGGAGGCCGAAATGAGAGTAGGCAGCCACGCAGGACCTGCGTTACAGGTGTGAGTGATACTGCATGGGCAGTATTAACAGAGTGGAACCGCGGACCACCGTCTCTGTCATAGGGGAGGGTGGTCTTTTTATTACCTTTTTTGCCTGAGGAGGAAGAAAAATGACGACAAAAAAAGAGTTGGTCCTGGCTGCTTTTGATAACAAACCCGTGGAACGGGTTCCTGTGAGTTTTTGGTTTCATTTTCTGAAAGATGAAATCCATTCTGATGCGTTCCAGCATCCGGAACTTACGGAAACGCTCCTTGCGGGCGAAACAAAATACATTGATGAGGCAGATCCTGACTATGTGAAGATCATGACGGACGGGTTCTTCCCTTATGAAAATGAGACGGTCCTGGGTCTCAAGAGCGCTGCTGATTTTGCAAAGATCAAACCGCTCCCCGATGATTCCCCTTGGTTTACGCGCCAGATCGAATATGCCAAGAAAATCGTTGGCCGAAACGATGGTCGTGCCTATTTCTACAATGTCTTCTGTGCCGCGACGACGGTGAAGTTCATGCGCGGTGATGATGGGGAAACGTTCCTTGCAGACGCCGTGAAGGAAAATCCGGATGCAGTGAAAAAAGGCCTTGATATCATTTCCGGTGACCTTGCAAAACTGGCCCGTCGCGTCATTGAGGAAGCGGGCGTAACGGGCATCTATTTGAGCCTCCAGAATCTCCAAGGGGTATCGCGCGAAACCTATGATGCCATCCTTGCTCCGGGGGAAAAGGCCATTCTTGAAGCGGCGAACGCCGTAAGTGATTACCAGATCCTTCACATCTGCGGCTACGCGGGACACCGCAATGACTTGTCCTGGTACACGGATTATCCGGCAAAAGCTATCAACTGGGCTGCTGTTGTCGAAGGGGTGCCCCTTGAAGAGGGTAAGCGCCTTTTTGGCGGCAAGGCGGTCATCGGCGGCTTTGGCAATCTTGATAACGAAATCCTTTACACGGGTACGAAAGAAGAAATCCAAGCGGAAACGAAAAGGCTCCTTGCTGCAGCCGGGCGCACGGGCGTCATTCTCGGCGCGGACTGCACGGTGCCGCGGGATACGGATTGGAAGCATTTTGAATGGGTGCGGGAAGCCGCAAAATAAGTTTTTTTGAAAGAAAAGGGGAAATCGAAATGAAGTTGCGTCAATTTGGTAAATATCTTGCTGCAATTGGTCTCGTTGGGGCTGTGGCCCTTGCTGCGGGCTGCGGCAAAAAGGTGGATAAAGGCGCCGCTGGTGAAGGCGGGGCCAAGAAAGTCGTCAATGTAGCCTTTACGAATTACTATGTGCCCTATGATTTTGTAAATGATAAGGGCGAGCCCGATGGCTTTGAAGTCGCCGTTATGCAGGCTGTTGCGAAAAAGCTGCCCCAATACGAATGGAAATTCACCCCGACCTCTGATGATGACCTCCTCATTGGTGTTGAATCGGGGAAATATACGATTGGCACGAAGGGCATCTGGAAGACGCCAGCCCGGGAAAAGAAATATATCTTCCCGAAGAACAATATCGGAGCCAGCGTCATTGGCCTTGTCATCCGCAAGGACGAAGCGGCGACCATCAAGAGCATCGATGATCTTGCAAAGACGCAGGGAAAACTTGCTCCTATTGCCCCGCAGGACGCTCGCTATAACGTCATTGCAAGCTACAATACGGCTCATCCGGACCAAAAGATCAACCTTGTGTCTTCGGAAAACTTCCATAACTCCGATGCTTATACGTGGGTCATGGAAGGCCGCTATGATGCCTACTTGGAAGTGGAACTATCCTACCAGAACAATATTGCTAAGGAAAATGCTCCGTACCATAGGTTCGCAGATCAGCTGGTTTATCTGCGCTACAAAGGCATTCCGACCTACGCCCTTGTCAACAAGAAGGAAGTCAAACTTTGCGAAGAAGTCGATAAGGCCATTGAGGAACTTCGTAAGGATGGGACCATCGATAAGCTCGAACAAAAATACTTTGGCGAAAGCCTGCAAAAGTATCTCAATCAGAAATAAGCCCTGGGCTGAACTGACAGGAAAGGAGAATTGAAATCATGGAGACGCGTATTTTTGATCCTTCGGTCATCTTCTCAACCATACCGGCACTTCTTCCCTTTCTGTCGGTGACGCTGGGTGTGGCCTTTTCAAGCGTCATTTTAGGGAGCCTCTTGGGGCTCCTCCTTGCTTGGGCCAAACTGGGGAAGAACAAGGTGCTGCGGAGCCTTGCTCATGCCTATACGTACATCATGCGATGCACGCCGTCCATTGTATTGCTGTTCATTGTATTTTATGGACTGCCTAAGTTTACCTATGAATATCTTGATTATGACATCAACGACATCAGCCGGGCATACTTTGCCATCCTGACCTTTGTCCTCCTTTTTGGGGCCTACATTTCCGAAGTCTTTCGGGCGGCCATTTCCGCTGTCCCCAAAGGGCAGTATGAAGCGGCCGTCAGTGTGGGCCTCAGTCCTATCAAGGCAATGCGCCATGTGGTCCTCCCCCAGGCGGCACTCATTGCCCTGCCGAACTTTGGCAATGCCCTCATCAATCTCATGAAGGAAGGGGCCCTTGCTTATACCATTGGCCTTGTTGACCTTTTGGGGAAGGGCAATCTCATCATTGCGCAAAATTATGGGGCCTACGGCATCGAAATCTACCTGGCTTGCCTTTTGATTTACTGGGCCATGACGTCGCTGACGGGTTGGGGTATCCGGCGCCTCGAAGAGCATCTCAATAAGGGCGGGACCCTTGCTGTGAAAAAAGAACGGGCGCCTCAGAAGGCAGCCCTCTTTCATAAGGTCCAGAAAAAATGGGCCGAGCTGACTTTGTAGAAAGGAGAGACACGATGGAACTAGATTATACTTTTATGGAAGCAACGTTTTTTAAAATCTGGGACGGCATTGGCGTTACCTTGGGTCTTACCGCGCTTTCTTTGCTTCTTTCCCTGCCTCTTGCTTTTTACATTGCTGTCATTCGTCTCAAAAGACGCGGCGTGGCAAGCGCCCTTTTTGGCAGCTACGTCTCTTTTGTGCGGGGAACGCCCATGATCCTGCAGATCCTGCTCCTTTACAGCCTGCTGCCGAGCTTTCTGAACGTAATTGTGAAGTCCCTGGGTCTTTCCTTTAATGTCTTTGAAAACGTCAATCCTTTTTGGTATGCTCTTTTCATTTTTACGGTCAATACGACGGCCCTTCTTACGGAAGTGTTCCGGTCGGCCCTCTTAAGTATCCCTAAAGGACAGCTGGAAGCAGGACAGGCGGCGGGGCTTTCGGATTTTCAGACCTATCGCCATGTCATTATCCCTCAGGCGGGGGTGGTGGCCCTGCCGGCCATCTGCAATGTGACGGTCAATCTCATCAAGGGAACGAGCCTGGCCTTTCTCATGACCGTGAAGGACGTCCTTGCCATTGCCAAAGTGGAAGCTTCCTTTGGCTACAACTATATTGAAGCCTATGTGGACGTATTTTTGGTCTATCTCATCGTCTGCTCCCTGGTCCAATGGGGCTATAAGCTTGCCGAGGACCATCTGGGACAGTACCGGATGGCTGCGTAAAGGAGGAACTGACCGATGCTCATGTCAATTTGTCATGTGAAGAAAGAATTTAATGGCACGCCCGTTTTGCGGGACGTGAACATGGATATTGATAAAGGTGACGTCGTCGTTATTTTAGGCCCGAGTGGTTCGGGTAAGACAACTTTTTTGCGGTGCCTCAATTTCCTGGAGCGCGCCGATGGGGGAGAATTGGAGCTTGATGGCAAGACCATCGACCTTCATGACGCGTCAAACAAGGACATTGCCGATGTGCGGAGGAAGACGGCCTTTGTCTTCCAAAACTACAATCTTTTTGCCAACAAGACGGTCCTTGAAAATGTGACCTTAGGTCTAACAGCAGGCCGCGGCATCAGCAAGACGGAAGCGGAAGAGCGGGCGCGGGAAGCCCTGCAAAAGGTGGGTATGCTGGAACGGGCGGACGCCTATCCGGCCCAGCTTTCTGGCGGTCAGCAGCAGCGCGTCGGTATTGCCCGGGCCATTGCGGTGCGGCCCGATGTGATCCTTTTTGATGAACCAACGTCGGCCCTTGACCCGGAACTTGTCGGCGACGTGCTCCGCGTCATGAAGTCCCTTGCCGATGAAGGAACGACGATGATTGTCGTGACCCACGAAATGCGCTTTGCAAAAAGCGTGGCAAGTCATGTGATCTTTATGGCGGATGGCGTCATTGTCGAAGAAGGGACCGCTAAAGATATTTTTGAACAGCCAAAAGAAGAACGGACCAAGCAGTTCCTGCACCAGCTCCTGTGCGAAGCCGTGGCAGGCTGAGGGACGGACATCCATCGCGGGGCATTTGCTCCGTTTTTTTTTAGGAAGGAGAAACATCATGGACACAAATCGGATTGTTCTCATTACAGGCGGAACGAGCGGGATTGGCCTTGGGACCATCGCCTATCTTCTTAAGAAAGGCGGGTATCAGGTCATTTCCCTATCAAGAAATGAAAAAAGGGCCCAAGAAGCTCAGGAAAAACTCGGGGACCTGGGAAATGATGTTGATTTTTTACTGGGCGATGTCAGTGATGAAAGGGACCTTGCGCGCCTTTATGAGGGAGTGGAGAAAAAGTATGGCCGCCTTGATGGGCTTGTGTCCGGTGCAGGCATCATTAAACTGGGCGGCGTGGAGACCCAAACCATTGAGGACTGGGACCGGCTTTTTGCCGTGAACCTGCGTGGACCTTTTCTTTTGGTAAAGACCTTTCTGCCGCTTTTGAAGAAAGGCCGGAACGCGTCCATCGTCAATATCTCTTCTATGGCGTCCCAGCGGGTTGGTGGGTCCATTGCCTATAGCGCAAGCAAAGCGGGCCTTGATGCCCTCACAAAGTACCTTGCCCAGGAACTGGGAAAGTACCAGATCCGCGTCAATAGCATCAATCCAGGCGCTGTCTATACTAATATCTATGTCGCAAGCGGTGACTACACCCAGAAAGGATACGATCAGTGGTCGGAGAAAAAGGCACCGGGCTATCCCTTGGGGCGCATCGGCCGACCGGAAGACCTTGCCCCTGCCATTGAATTTCTCCTCTCCGAACTGTCTTTGTGGCAGACAGGAGATATCATCCTCGTTGATGGAGGAAAGAGCATTTAAATGATTATTTTCTTGTAATAAAGCTTTCTCGAGAATTTCCGCATCAAAACCAAAGGAATTTCGCAATGTCCTGCTGAATAGAGATGCCACAGGCCAGTGATAATCAAGAAAACGAACTGTTGTTTTTTCTATCTTAGAGAGAGCAGTAGTTCTTTTTTTTCTTATGCTGTCCTTTTACGATAAATAAATCAAAATAAGAGAAATGAACAATCGCAGTTAGAAAAGGAATAAAAGAGCCACCGTTTTATCTTATATCAGGAAATTTTCAATAATCTTTTGCATATCAAGGCAAGATAGAATCAGGATTATTTCATTTTTCGCATAAGAGCAATGCAAATTTGGATTTGATTGGATGGATAGCTGATTCTAGAATGAAGGTGAGGTTAAGATACATAGAAGTAGTTATCGGATAATTCTAAAATTTCTCTGGGAGAGTAAAAAACAGTAATCTGGGCCATTTGAAAAGAATAAGGGGGAGAAAATATCATGGCAGTTTATTCATTAATACTGTTTGTAGCAGCAATTATTATTGCATTTTTCAGAAAAAATAATATTGGTGTCCTTGCTATGACGCTTGGCACGATAGGTATTCGTTTCTTTGGAATTTCGGATAAGCAATTTATTGCTGGAATAAATATTGGCTTATTCACGACTCTCGTAGGAATCACACTTTTGTTTGCCATTGTTATCCAGACAGGTGTCTTAGATTTGATTGCAAAGAAGATTGTTGGCCTAGCTGGAAAGAGAATTTGGCTTCTGCCGATTTTAATTGGTCTTACGGGTTTCATCCTTGTTGGGATTGGGCCTGGAGGTGTCCCGGTTCTCGCAATTATTCCTCCGCTAGCGGTTTCCATTGCAAGACAGACTGGATATAATCCGCTCATGATGGCTCTTATCGGAATTATGGCCATGACACCAGGGCGCTTTTCACCGCTGACGCCGGAGGGAGCAATAATTATCAGTGCCCTTGAAAAGAGCGGGCTGAGTCAACTTGCCATTCTGGCGATTATCATAAATACAATTTTGACTTCCCTTGTTGTCTGTCTTGTGCTCTTTGTTCTTTTTGGTGGGCATAAGGTAAAAGCTAAGAAAGATATGGAAATTATGGCTGTAACGGAAAAATTTACTTCTAATCAGTTAAAGGCACTTGGTGCCATTGTCTTGATGCTTGTACTCATTATCTTCGGCAAGGTCAACATTGGACTTGCAGCTCTTTCTTGTGCTGCAATTCTGCTCTTTTTCCGTGTTGCTGATGATGCGTCGTGTATCAAGGCCATGCCCTGGAATACAATTCTGATGGTCCTTTTTGTGGGAGCCTTGCTACGAGTCGTGGATAAGATGGGCGGGATTTCGCTTATGCGTGATGCGCTTGCCAGTATTATGAGTCCTTCCACAGCTGCCTCCCTGACGGGCTTTTCTGCAGGCCTTTTGAGTCTTGTAAGCTCTGCCCTCAGTGTTGTCTATCCAACGATGATGCCTATTTGCGTTGATCTTGCCAATCAGATTGGTGGAACTCATCCAGTTGCTTTGATGAGTGCGGTTGCAGAAGGCGGCGCGCTTGCTGGGACAAGTCCCATGTCAACAGGCGGCGCCTTGATTCTTGCAGCTCTTGGTGGGGAACTCAAAAAAGAGTTTACGAAAGAATACCAAAATAAGGTGTTTGCGCAGTTGCTTCTTGTTTCGGGAATTAATTTGGTCGTCCTGTTGATTTGTGCATTTATTTTCTATGGACCGATTGCCCAGCTTATTTGCCCAATGTAATGAAAAGCAGTACTCGTTTTTAACAGGAGGGAAATCTAATGAAGCCTAATTGTTTAGCAGAACAAGGCGTCACCAATTTTGTCTTCCTTGGTGAGGCGGGTTGCGGGAAAAGTGAAATTTCTCTGAATGTGGCAATTATGCTGGGAAAGGCCCAAGAAAAACCTGTACACTTCTTTGATCTTGATATGACAAAACCCTTGTTTCGTTCAAGGGATGCAGCCAAGGTTCTTGAAAAGGCTGATGTGACAGTCCATTTTGTCGAGCAGTTTATGGATACTCCAGTTACGGTAGGCGGCCTTGATTGCCTACTAAAGGATGATTCCTGTTATGTTGTCATGGATGTGGGCGGAGATGCTGTCGGTGCTAGAGCGATTGGGCCCTATGCCTCAAAACTGCGAAATGATAATGTGGCTGTTTACTATGTTCTTAATCCATACTGTCCCTGGTCTACGACGCTAGAGCATATTGATGGAACCTTGACGGCAATCTTAGGGGTTACCTATCTTGATGTCAAAAAATTAGCGTTTGTTGGCAATCCTAATCTTGGGATTACGACGACAGCGTCGGATTTCCAGAATGGAATAGCTATGCTAAAGGCTCTGATGAGTGGCCTTATTCCTCTGAAAGCTTGTTTTTTGGAAAATCACTTATATAAAAAGATGACTTCAGAATCCGGTTTTGTGAATAAACTGAGTGAAAATCTGGAAGTGATTCCAATTCAATTATATCTGTCCTATGAATGGGCTCAGATATGATCAAATTAATTTATTCTAACTTATTGAAGGGGGAACTAAAATGGCGATGGTAAAAGTAATTAGTGAAAGATGCAAGAGCTGCGGCTACTGCATTAAGTTTTGCCCGAAGCATGTTCTGGAAATGGGCAAAGAGGTCAATTCTAAGGGCTATGAATTTGTACATCCCATTCATGTGGAAGCATGCATTGGATGTGCGATTTGTGGACGGATTTGTCCTGATGGTGCGATTGAAGTTTATAAATGAGGAGATGGAAGAATATGGAAAGAGTATTCATTAAGGGCTGTGAAGCGATTGCTGAAGCGGCGGTACGTGCGGGTTGCCGTTTCTTCGCTGGGTATCCGATTACACCGCAGAATGAGATTCCAGAATATTTTTCACGCAGACTTCCAGAAGTAGGTGGAGTATTTGTTCAAGGAGAATCTGAAGTGGCATCAATCAATATGGTGTATGGTGCTGCCTCTGTTGGAACAAGAGCAATGACTTCTTCTTCAAGTCCGGGAATTGCTCTCAAGAGTGAAGGCATAAGCTACTGCGCCGCAGCTCGTATTCCTATGGTTTATGTTAATGTGGCACGAGGCGGCCCTGGGGTCGGCTCTATTCAACCGGCTCAGATGGACTATTTGCAGGCGACAAAGGCTTCGGGAAATGGTGGGTTCCAAATGCGTGTGTTTGCCCCGGCTACGGTCCAGGAAGCTGTAGATATGGTTTATCAGGCATTTGATTATGCAGATAAGGATCGTAATCCAGTTTTAATCCTTGCCGATGGAGTTATTGGGACCATGATGGAACCGGTCGTTCTTCCAGAAATGAAAAGCACCGAAGAAATCAATACCATTAAGGAAGAAAAGAAAAAATGGGCTTGTGTGGGGCATGCCCTTACAGAAAAGAGATCCTGGATTGAACCGGGCCATTGGAAAACAGTTGATATGCAACGCTGTAATGAAGAAGCGGCGGCACTCTACGAATCTTGGAAAAAAGATGCAGAAGCGGAACTCTATAAAGTAGAGGATGCAGAATACATCATTGCTTCTTATGGAATTTCAGCTCGTATTTCCAAATCTGCCGCAGATATGCTCCGTAAGGAAGGAATCAATGTTGGTGTCGTCCGCCCTATAACGGTTAATCCATTCCCTTATGAAGCATTTGATAAATTTGATTACAGAAAAATCAAGGGGATTCTCGATGTGGAAATGTCAATTCCTGCACAATTTATCAAAGATGTAGAAGTGGCTGTAAAAGAACGGGTTTCGATTAAGACTTGCCTTTGCTCTGGTGGCAATATCATGAGTCGAGATGCTGTTGTCAGTGCTATCAAGGACATGTCGAGGGAGGGAAAATGACAATGGAATTGATTTATTCGAGAACGAAAACTATCCAGAAAGATAAGGTCTCTGGATTTTGCCCAGGATGTATGCATTCCACCATCATTAAGCTCATTGGAGAAGTGCTTGAAGAGATGGATGTCGTTGATAAAGCAGCTGGCGTATTAGGAATTGGGTGCTGTGGTCTTCACATGGACTACATGGCCTATGATAATACGACAGCTCCTCATGGTCGAGCCTGTGCCGTTGCAACTGGAATGAAGCGGTCAAACCCGGATACTCTTGTTTATACTTATCAAGGTGATGGGGATCTTGCCTCCATTGGGCTTGCCGAAACGATGATGGCTGCAAATCGTGGCGAGAACATTACCGTTATCTTTGTAAATAATGGGATTTATGGTATGACTGGAGGCCAGCTTGCTCCTACGACGCTTGTGGGAATGAAGGCTTCTACAGCTCCTAAAGGGCGTAACCCGAAGGAACATGGCTATCCCATGCATATGTGTGAAATCTTGAATGAATTGACTGCACCGCGTTACCTTGTGAGAACAAGCTGCAATAATCCGGGTAATGTCATGAAAACGAAGGATGCTATCAAGAAGGCATTTCAAAATCAGTTGGAAGGAAAAGGTTTTTCCATGGTGGAAATTGTGACGGGATGTCCAACCAACTGGGGAATGACCGCCTTGGAATCCTTGGATTTCATTGAAGACCATATGCTTAAAGAATTCCCGTTGGGTGTTATACGGGATAAATAAGGGGGGACCAAGATGGAAAGAAATTTATGTGTAGCTGGATTTGGCGGGCAGGGGGTCATGACGCTCGGAAAATTTTTGGCACAGGTAGCGTGCGATTCAACGGATAAAAATGTAACCTTTTTCCCCTCTTATGGGGCAGAACAAAGAGGCGGAACGGCTAATTGCTATGTTGTCATTGCTGATGGCACTGTTGGAGCGCCGGTGAGCGATACGATGGATGACCTCATCGTGATGAATGGAGCTTCCTTGAATAAATTTCTGCCACGCCTGAACCATGGAGGAACTCTCTTTATCAATAGTTCCATCGTAAGAAGTGATATTAATCGCAGTGATGTGAAAGTTGTGTCGGCACCGGTGACTGAAATGGCACTTGAAATGGGAAATGCTAAAGTCCTTAATGTAATTATGCTTGGTGTCTACGTAGGCTATACAAAAGTTATTGACCCTGCCATTGTCTGGAAAACCATTAAAAAGAAACTGGCAAAAAAAGTAAAACTTCTTCCCTTGAATCAGGCTGCATTTGAAAAGGGATTGGAATGTGGAAGAAAACAGAGATAAAGGGGATGTGAGGAAATTATGGGACAAAGACTTTTTGAAGGGGTTCGGGTTATTGATTTTACAGACTTTTTGGCAGGCCCCTATTGCGGGATGTATTTTGCTGATAATGGGGCAGAAGTACTGAAGTTTGAAAACCTTGCGACGGGTGGAAACTTCGTTCGTAATGGCGTTCCCAAAGAGCCTAAGGAAGGCGTCAGTATGTATTTCCAAAACCTCAATCGAAATAAACGGGGGATTGCCTTAAATCTTAAGACAGAAGAAGGAAAGAAACTCTTTGCGGAACTTGTTAAATCAGCGGACGTCTTAATTGAGAATAATCGCCCTGGTGTTATGGATCGCTTGGGCTTTGGATGGGAACATTGCCATGAACTCAATCCGCGTCTTATCTATGCTTCCATCTCTGGGTATGGTCAATATGGTGCAAGGGCGAAGCGCCCAGGATATGACTTGATTGCCCAAGCGCTCGGTGGATCCATGTCAATTACGGGATGGCCTGATGATCAGCCAACCCGTGCAGGGATGGCAATTGGTGATTTGCTTGCTGGTATCAACTGTGCTTTTGCTGTAGCAGGATCCCTTTTTAAACGGATTGCGACTGGAGAAGGGCAACGTATTGATGTTGCCTTGGTAGATAGTGTTGTATCTGCTATGGAAGCAAAACTCATGCAGTATATATATACGGGTGTGTGTCCTACTCGCACAGGTAATGAATATCTAACGTCGGCCCCGTATGATTCTTTCAAGGCGAAAGATAATTATTTTGTACTTGCTAGTGGAACGGATGCTCATTTTAAAAAGCTTTGTACCGTTCTGAATCGACCGGATTTGCCGGATAATCCTCTTTATGTGGATACACCAAAACGGAGAGCCAATGCAGCAGGACTTAAGAAAATCATCGAAACATGGGCAGCTGATAAAACGGTTGATGAAGTAGTCAAGCTGATTGATTCAGTAGGTGTTCCTGTTGGTCCCATTTATGATTGCAAGGATATTGCCAACGATAAGGAAATTACGGATGTGCGTCAAATGTTTGTGAAGGTCCCGCATCCCACACTGGGAAATCTTACGGTACTTGGAAACCCCATCAAGATGAGTGAATATCCATGTCAGTATGACACCTGTGCTCCGGAACTGGGAGCTGATAACAAGGATGTCTTTGAAAAACTGGGCTTTAGCGAAGAAGAATTGAAGACATATGAAGCTGCTGGAGCGCTTAACCTGTCCCCTGTTTGCAAGAAATGAGGTTATATCCGTCTGTTTTCCCTTTATTTTGGAAGCGGACGGATTATCCTGTGGAAGGAGCGATTAATTTATGGCATTGCCGAAGGTAATCGAGCTTATGGAAGTTTGCCCCCGCGATGGGTGGCAGAACTACCCCATTCATATATCTAAGGAAAACAAAATTAAATACATCAAGAAAATGATTGATTATGGTGCCAAGCGAATTGATGTAACTTCCTTTGTAAATCCTAAATATGTGCCGCAAATGGATGATAGTGCGGAAGTTGTTGCTGGTACCCTTGAGTATGCAAAAAAACATAGTTGTGTTCTTGATGGACTCACTCTCAATACTAAGGGCGTTGAAAATGCCATCAAGGCAGGCCTTACGGATGTGACATTTGTCCTTTCGGCTAGTGAAGAACACAATCTGAGGAATTCCAGACGTACGATGGAAGAATCCAAAGCGGCCTTCCTGAAACTTCTAGAAAATGCTTCGAATCTTAACGTCACGCTTGCAATGCCATGTATTTTTGGGTTTCCTTTTGGAGATGAAATTGATATGAAACGAATTCGCGGCATCATTGAAGAAGCTTTTGCCTACGGGGTTAAAAAGGTTGGCCTTGCGGATACGGCTGGAATCAGTACACCGGCACACACGCGGGCTGTTCTGAGGGAAATGAAGACCTATTTGGATCCAGACCAAGTGAGTATTCATATTCACGACACCTATGGCTATGGCATGGCAAACGTCTATGTTGCCCTCGAAGAAGGATTTACCAAATTTGATGCGGCGTTATGCGGCATGGGTGGCTGTCCTTTTGCACCAGGCGCCAAGGGTAATGTGGCGACGGAAGATTTGGTCCACATGTGCCATGAAATGGGTGTGGCAACGGGATATGATCTTGAGGCGGTCATGAATGTTGGCGTTGAAATGGCTGAAGAAATTGATGCCGTTCCTACAAGCAGTATGCTGCATGCATGCGGTTATAGAGAAAAATAATTGTCGATAGCTCCCTTATCATAGTATGATGATAACAAGGGGGAGATAACATGAAAATTGAGGGAATTGAATTTTTCCTGACGCTTGCGGAAACTCTGAATTATTCAGATGCGGCAGATCGTCTTTTTATTACTCAGTCTGCGTTGAGCCGTACTATTCAGCAGATGGAACGGGAAATGGGAGTCAAGTTATTTCTCCGCACTCATCGCAGTGTTCGGCTGACGCCAGCAGGACAATCCTTTATTGACGATGCCCGTGATTTGGTTTCTAGATATCATGCGAGTGTTGAGCATGCTCATAATGCCTATCGAGGGGAAGAAGGTCGGCTTACGTTTGGGATTCATAATGCCAGTGTGAGTCCCGTTCTCTTTGATATCTTGAATGCCTGCAGTAAGACTTTTCCAAAGATTGCTATTGATCTTGATAGTTCATCGACTTCAGATATGCTTTCTGCATTGGCTGAAAATACCGTCGATATTATTTTGAGCTCAAGTACGCTTCAAACCTCAGGAATTGAAGAAATCCCCGTTGCAGGCTATGAGGATTGCCTTGTTGTAGCAAGAAACCATCCCTTGTCTACGGAATCCATTGTATCGGTAAAAAAGCTTAGAAATGAGCCTTTTGCGGTTATGAATCGAAAATCATCTGGACGAGGCTATGATATGGTTTATGGAATTGCACGAACGGGTGGTTTTTCACCGCGGGTCGAAATTACAGCTAACAATGTCCCTCACCTAATGGCGCTTGTTGCAACGGGGAATTATGTGACCTTTTTGTCGAATAATTATCAGTATATGGCATTTGATCGCCTGGCTTTCGTCCCTCTGAAAGAACAAAGCTTATCAGATTTATATCTTGAATGGCGAACTGACAATCTTAATCCGTGTATAAAAATTATCACGGATTTTATCCGAACCCATTTTAAAATTAAATGAGATTATCTTCATTGTTCTTTAATTGATATAAAAATTTGGAATAATGGCTGCTTATGAGCAGAGGGATCAAGCTTTCGTTGGGTCCCTCTTTCTTTTTTTCTCAAAATGAGATAGCATGGTGGAAAAGTATGTGGCGAGGAGAGGTCTTTATGGAAACTAAGACACAGCTGATGACAGATCTTTATGAAATCCAAGATGTGGTACAGCGTTATACGGACATTATTTCCATCATTGCCGATGTCGATGTTGAAGTTGTAGATGAGCATTTGGTCAGAATTGCCGGGACGGGGCTTTTTGCGGATGTGGTCAACAAGGATATGTCCGGTGAGGGCTATGTCTATCGAAAGGTTCTTGCGACGGGAGAACGGTCGGTTATTTACCAACCGGGCGAAGAAATTATTTGTCGGGATTGCCCTCATTTTATGAACTGTAAGGAAGAAATCGAAATTGCCATGCCGATTTTTGGCGGGGAGCCGCGGCGGGCCATTGGTGTCATTGGGCTTGTTGGCAGCTCGCGGGAACAAAAGATGACCATTCTTTCGAAGGAGGCGTCCTTCCTTGCTTTTGTGGAGCAGATTGCTGATTTCATTTCCGTAAAGAGTCAGGAAAGAAAGGAAAGTGCACGCCGAGAAGCGCTTTTGGGAACGCTCCATACGACCCTTGAAAATATCCAGCAGGGCACGCTTGTCATTGGAACAGACCATAGCATCACCATGACCAATCGCTCGGCCCAGGAGCAGCTTGAAGATGACAATCTTGTGGGGAAAAAGGTTCTTATTGAGGCGACGGGAGACACGCTGAATCGCTATGCTGAATACCGTGTGACTGTAGGGGAACGGGCATACCATCTCATGGGATCCTATATGAAGATTCCCCAAAAGATCCGCGATTATGAAGGTGTCCTCATTTTTTATCGGAGCCGGGAAATCAAGAACCAATATTTTGAGACGGCTTTTGTACCACATGGCGATAAGGACAGCATCTTGGGGTCAAGCCCTGCAACGCTGCATCTCAAGGAAGAAATCGAACGAGTTGCGCCTTCTTCTTCGACCGTCCTCATTACGGGCGAAAGTGGAACGGGAAAGGAAATGGTAGCAACGTCCATTTGGCGGGAAGGCAGCCGGAAGGAAGGCCGTTTTATCGCTTTGAACTGCGCCGCCATTCCTGAAAATCTTATGGAATCCGAGCTTTTTGGCTATGTCAAAGGGGCCTTTACGGGAGCGGATCCGAATGGGCGCATGGGGAAATTTGAACTTGCAAATGGTGGGGTCATCTTCCTTGATGAAATTGGCGATATGCCCTTATATCTGCAGTCCAAACTGCTGCGCGTCCTGCAGGAACGGCAGATTGTGCGTATCGGGTCAAACCAACTTGTCGATATTGATGTAAGGGTCATTGCTGCGACCAATAAGGACTTGAAGAAGATGGTCGAGGAAAAGCAGTTCCGTGAAGATCTCTACTATCGGCTCAATGTCATTCCCATCCATATCGAGCCGTTGCGCAATCGCAAGGAAGATATTGAAGAACTATCCGTTCATTATATAAGAAGGTTTTCATCGCTGCTTGGCAAATCAGAACCGCGGATTACAGAAGATTTGATGGAGACACTCAAGCGATATCCTTGGCCAGGTAATGTGCGGGAACTCGAAAACGTCATGGAGTATATGGTAAATCTAGCAGTTCCGGGAGGAGATCTTGATGTAGATCTTTTACCAAAGGAAATGCGAAAGACCCCAAATCAGGACGCTCACGTGGCAGCATCCGATTTGGGGATAGAGGCCCCCATTGTGCCCCTTGTAGAACTTGAAGAAGCGGCTATCCGCAGGGCTTTACTCCGTTATGGGCGCAGCGGAGAAGGAAAGCTCAAGGCTGCCCAAGCCTTGGGACTGAGTAAGGCGACGTTGTATCGTAAAATCAAAGAATATGGGGTGTAGTCGGAGCAAAAATCGCTCCGAGCAACAGGCTGGCAAGCTGTCACGAGTCTTTGGCTTTGACTGTCTCGCGGCCAAAGCTGCAGCTTTCGAGCTAAAGGCTTGCTGTGATGCTATATAGCTGAGGATGCCTTCGGCAGCTGGCTGAGGCGGAATGCATAGAAAAAAGAGCCTTCCTTGGCTAAGGCGCTCCGCTTGGCTAAAGGAGTGCAAACACTCCTGGCAAAAAGACCGGACGGGAAAAGACAGCAGCGCCGGACCCAAACCGTCCCTTTTTCGAAGTGTGGGGCCCGAATTAAATTCGCCCTCAAACATGTTTCTCGGACTTTCGCTATTGCTCCAAAAGCGTCTTTCGAAACTCCGGGCGAATATGCCTTTCTATCGCTCGAGAGGAAACGTCGCTGCGCTCCTCATCCACCACCAAAAAGACCTGCCTGCTGCAGCGCAGCATCAAGTGGCTTTTGGGCCCCCGCCTTGGTAAGACGGATCGATGCTGCGCATCGAGTTCTAAGGGAAAAGATCGGACGAAGGACGTTCCAGCAACTGCCATCGTGCTTTCTACGTTTCAAAAGGACCCGCTTCTTACAAAACTCGAATATAAGATAAGAGCCCAAAACCGAACCTATCTCTACGTTTGGTTTTGGACCTTTCTTATGTTCTTTTGCCTTGCAATCTTTTTCCTTATATTCTTTTCTTCCAATTGCTTTTTATGAATTCGGTTCAGATGGGTTCAGATACGAGGAGTCCCCGCTTCCACCGACGACGACGGACCTGAGACGTCAGCAATCCGCTAGCGCAGCGACGCGGGAGCTGTTGCGCGAAGGTTCTCTGAAGCGGCACCACCAAAAATAAATCGGCGACGCGTGAGTTTCTTTGCGGCCAGAGGCCGGTACGTCTAGGAGGTTGAGGTCGCGGGCGACAAAGTAGATGGGCCCATATGGACTGAAGATTGCAAAAAGCTTCCGCGTTGATAAGCTGGGCGCTGGAAGTGACGACACATGGTTAGGAAAGGAAGCACCCAGACGTAAAAAATCCGCAAACGTGGGACGGTCCATCGTACGATAGGCCATGAGGCTATTATTTTCACAAAGTCTTTTTTAAGCAATGGCCTCACGTTCTTCATCAAATCAGCCCGATTTTTGGGCTGAGTAAAAATATATGCCCGACGTCTCCTTACGAGCCATCCACGATAGCCGCTTATAGGTTGTACCTTAAGATCCGTGATACGAGATAGTGTGGCTCTCGACGAAACCATTAGCCTGTTGGTAACCAATCCACGTATAACAGAATAGGCCAAAGCCGGAGACGGAGACTGTGAACCCCTAGCTCTTGCCATATGCTGCCAGGTACTATCTTTGGGTCAAGTATGAGGGAAAAGATTTTTGGAAACCGTCTTGACAAAGGTCACTTCATAACAGCGGCTAGCGAGGAGCATTTTTCGATGGTTCAAGACCGATAATCGCAAGACACCGTCGAAGCGATTCGGTTGCAGGCCCGTGTTATCGAAAAATTTATTCGGCGCCCTCCGGTCGGAACGCTTTGGCGTCGTGCCGTACGAACTCTCAAAGAATTCTAAGGCGTTTTTAAGGGGAGATACCATAAAGTAAGTTTGCGCCTTCTGGCCCTTCTTTTTTAATCTCAAAATGAGAAAAATCTCAAAATGAGAAGCTATATATTCTCATTTTGAGATTTTTTTGTTTTCGTTCCCAGGTCTTCCTATTTGGCCAATAATCCTGACCACATGCTCCCATGCAATTTTAGGCTCTTTTATTTCACTTTTTCATTTTTGGCACGATAGTTGCTATATATAAAGTGAAAAGAATTTTTGAGAGGAGTTAGCGTCATGACAAAAGACTTTCAAATGGTTCATAAGACTCACGCCGACAAGAAGTGCAGCCTGGACTTTTTAAGCCGTTCTGTTGAGGAAAATGTGCGTGCCTATCATCGCAGTTTTCCTGTCTACAAGGAGACACCCCTCGCCTGTCTCAAGGAAACGGCAAAGGCCCTTGGCGTTTCTTCCATCTATGTAAAAGACGAGTCCTATCGTTTCGGTCTCAATGCGTTCAAGGTCCTAGGCGGGAGCTATGCCATGGGTCACTATCTTGCCGATAAGCTTGGCATCGATATGAAGGAGGTCACCTATGAGAAACTGACAAGCGAAGAAACGCGCAAGGCGCTCGGGGATATTACCTTTGTCACGGCAACCGATGGCAATCATGGCCGCGGCGTTGCTTGGACGGCAAACCAGCTCCGTCAGCATTCCGTGGTCTACATGCCGGAAGGTTCAGCTGAAGAACGACTTATGAATATTCGGGCTGAAGGTGCTGAGGCATCCATTACGGATCTTAACTATGATGATGCTGTTCGTCTTGCTAATCGCAATGCAGAGGAAAAAGGTTGGGTCATGGTCCAGGATACGGCATGGGAAGGCTATGAGGATATTCCTCGTTGGATCATGCAGGGATACGGTACCATGGGTCTTGAGGCCTATGAACAGCTGCCGGAAAAACCAACTCATATCTTCCTGCAGGCTGGGGTCGGATCCCTTGCGGGTGCGATTACGGGGCTATTCTCCTCCTTATATGGAGATGAAAAGCCCATCATCGGCATTGTGGAACCGGATCAGGCCGACTGTCTTTTCCGAACGGCAAAAGCCGACGACGGTAAACTTCACCCTGTAACAGGTCATATGCGGACCATCATGGCTGGTCTTGCCTGCGGTGAACCCTGCAGCATTGGGTGGCAGGTCCTGTCGGATTATGCGGACTTCTTCATTTCCTGTCCGGATTACGCAGCCGCACAAGGCATGCGAATTTTAGGGAATCCAATGGGAAAGGATCAGAAGGTTGTTTCTGGAGAGAGCGGTGCTGCTGCCTTTGGGGCCGTTAGCGAAATCTTGCGCAATCCTGAGCTTAAGGAGCTAAAGGAAGCTCTGAACCTTAATGAAAACTCCAGAATCCTCTTCTTCAGTACGGAAGGGGATACGGATAAAGAGAATTATCGCCGCATCGTTTGGGATGGGCTGTATGCGAAATAAAAATCAACTAAACAGGTAAAAATGAGGAGGCAAATTCAAATGATTAACCAAGAAGTCAAAGATCAAGCTATTGCATTGTGTCAAAAACTTGTTCAACAGCAGAGCTATTCCGGTCATGAAGGTGGCGTTGCCAAAGTACTCGAAGAAACGTATAAGGCCAATGGGTTCGATTCTGTTCACATCGATAAGTACGGCAACATTATTGGATGCATCAAAGGAAAACGGCCGGGTAAGAAGATCCTTTTTGATGGACATATGGATACGGTTCCTGTAACGAATGAAAAGGAATGGATCCATCCTCCTTTTGCGGCTGAAATTCATGATGGCAAGATTTATGGTCGTGGTACGACAGACATGAAGGGTGCCATTGCAGCTTACACGACGGCAGCTATTGCATTTGCAAAAGATACGAATAAAGACTTTGCCGGAGAAATCTATGTTGATGGCGTTGTTCATGAAGAATGCTTTGAAGGTGTTGGTTCCCGCTCTATCAGCGCTTATGTAAAACCTGATATTGTTGTTATCGGTGAAGCTTCTCAGTGCAACCTGAAAGTAGGCCAGCGCGGACGTGCCGAAATCGTTGTGGAAACCTTCGGCAAACCCTGCCACAGCGCCAACCCTGAAAAAGGAATCAACGCTGTATATAAAATGGCTCGTGTTATTGAAGCCATTCGTACGATTGTTCCGCCAGAACATCCCGTTCTCGGGAAGGGTATCTTGGAATTGGTTGACGTGAAATCGGCTCCTTATCCTGGCGCCTCTGTTGTTCCTGAATATTGCCGCGCAACCTATGACCGTCGTTTGCTTGTCGGCGAAACCAAAGAAAGTGTATTGGCTCCGATTGTTGCCCTTATGGATAAACTGATGGCAGATGATCCGGAACTTAAGGTAAAAGTCTCCTATGCTGTAGGTAAGGAAAAATGTTACACCGGAGAAACTATCGAAGGTGAACGTTTCTTCCCTGGCTGGCTCTTTGACAAGGATGCTGAATTTGTTCAAGCAGTCAAAAAAGAACTGAATGAACGCGGTTATGATCCTGAAATCACTCAATACAATTTCTGCACTAACGGCAGCCATTATGCTGGAGAAGCTGGCATTCAGACCTTTGGCCTTGGCCCTTCCCGTGAAAATTTGGCCCATACAGTCAGTGAATATGTTGAAGTGGACAGCTTGGCCAAAGTAACGGATTGCTATTATGGCGTTCTAAAAGCTTTGATGAAATAAGCAAAATAAAGAACGGGTGCTGTCTAGGTTTTCCACTGGGCTTAGACAGCAAATTCCTTATTTTATCCGATAAATAATCTGATAAAAGGGAATAATCGTATAAAAGTGGTGATGAGGAGATGAATAATATGAGTCAAAAGCAAATTACAGCTTTAATTATTATTTTTCTGTATATGATTGCTACAATTGCAATCGGATTAATTGTATCCAAGATGAAATCTAAGAAAAAAGCTTCTCAGAGCAATGAAGATTTTTTGATGGCCGGAAAATCTCTTGGCCCATTAACTTTGGCAGGTACGCTTTTTGCTGCCAATACAGGCGGGGCCAGTACTACAGGTATCGCAACCAATGTTTTCCAATACGGTCTTTCTGCAAGCTGGTACGTTATTGCTGGAGGTATCGGTTTCATCTTAGTATCTTTTATTGCTCCTTATTTTAGACGGGCGGCTGCTTCCACGGTTCCTCAAATCATTGGGAAACGTTACGGAAAACCGTCTCATATGGTAACGGCATTTACATCGATTGCAGCACTTTTTATGGCAACTGGGGCCCAGATCATTGCAACAGCATCCATTATTAACGTCGTAACGGGGATTAGTTTTCAAACAGCCGCTGTCATTACAACCGCTGTTGTTATCCTTTATACAATGGTTGGCGGTTTTGCCTCTGTTGCAGCGGCAAATATGATGCATGTTCTATTCATCACTATTGGTATGGCAGTTGCTATGTTTATTATGGCAGAAAATCCTGCTGTGGGCGGTTTTTCGGCACTATTCGCTAAAGCAGCAGCTATGAAGACGGCAACGGGTGCTGACATGAACATGCTCAGTATGACGAAAATTGGTGTTCCAACGGTTATTGGCTACATTGTTATGTATTGTATGACTTTCCCTACGGGGCAAGAAATTGTCCAGACATTCTGCTCTGCTAAAGATGGTAAATCCGCAAAGATTGGTTCTGTTCTTACCGGCATTCTTTCCGCAGTTTATGCAATTGTTCCTGCCATGATCGGTCTTATGGCATACACTTGTATTGATGGATATGCTGTAAGTCAACAGAAAAATGCATTGGCTGATGCAACGATGCAGTTTGCACCGTCTATTATTGCTGGCATTATCCTCGCTGCTGTTGTCGCAGCTACAATGAGTTCTGCTTCCGGTAACATGATTGGTACGGCAACAATGTTCACAAATGACGTATATCGGCCCTATATCCGTGGCGGTGTTCATGATGATAAGAAGGAAATTTTGGTTTCCCGCGTTGTTATGACCATTGTTGGGCTTGTTGGTCTTGGTGTAGCTCTTACTGCCTCGAACATTATCTCTGTTATGATGAGTGCTTTTGCCCTGAGAAGTGCGGGTCCGTTTGCAGCCTTTATTGGGGGGTTATTCTGCAAGAATGTAACGAAAGATGCCGGGTTCCTGTCTATCTTAAGCGGTACGGCTGTTGCGGCCTATTGGACCTATGCTCTTAAATCTCCCTTTGGACTTAGTGCTATGGTTCCTGGCGGCATTGTGGCATTTGCAGTGCTCTTCATTGTTTCTAAGTATCAAATTAGCCGTGGTGTAGAAGCAGCGGCTCCAATCGAACTGGATAAAGAATAACTTAATTAGAATAGAAGGAGGAAATAAAATGAAGACTTTGTTGAAAAATGGTGTCGTTGTCGATGGCTCTGGCTCCAACCGTTATCAAGCGGATGTTCTGATTGATGGCGATAAAATTGTAAAAATCGGTAAGATTGATGCGGCAGACGGCGCTGAAGTCATTGACGTGACTGGTCTCGTTGTTGCCCCTGGATTCATTGATACGCACAGCCACAGTGATCTCCAGATTCTTGTTGATCCTGAAGTTCGTCCTAAGGTCATGCAGGGAATCACGACGGAAATCTTGGGGCAAGATGGAATCTCCATGGCTCCACTGCCGGAAAAATATATCAGTCCTTGGAGAAAGAACCTGGCTGGTCTTGATGGTGACTCCGATCAGGTAAATTATCATTATCGTGATACAGCAGGGTATCTTAAGATGATTGATGATGTAAAACCAGGTCCTAACGAATGCTACCTCGTTCCTCATGGCAATGTCCGTATGGAAGCAATGGGCCTTGATAACCGCCAACCTACGGATGAGGAACTACAGAAGATGAAGGACATTGTCCGTCGGGAAATGGAAAATGGTGCTATCGGGCTTTCCACGGGGCTTATCTATATGCCCTGTGCTTATGGTCAAACCAAGGAAGTTGTTGAAATGTGCAAAGTTGTCGCTGAATATGATGGCCGTTTTGTCATTCATCAGCGCAGCGAAGCAGACACCATTCTTGATTCGATGAAAGAGGTTATCCAAATTGGTAAGGAGTCTGGCGTCAAGATCCATTATTCGCACTTCAAAGTCTGCGGTCGTAAGAACTGGGACAAAATTGATGGAATGATTCAGCTTCTCGAAGAAGCTGAAAAAGAAGGTATCGACGTCTCCTTTGATCAATATCCGTATGTAGCAGGCAGCACGATGCTGGGGGTCATCCTGCCGCCTTGGGTTCATGATGGCGGGACCAATAAGGTCATTGAACGTCTCAACGATCCGGAACTTCGCAAAAAAATGGTCTATGATATCGAACACGGTATCCCTGGATGGGATAACTTTGTTGATTTTGCTGGCCTCGATCAGATCTATGTAACAAGTGTCAAGACGGATAAGAATAAGGATGCTGTTGGTTTGTCACTGACTGAATTAGGTAAGCTAAGAGGGAAAGATCCCTATGATGCAACTTTCGATCTTCTCCGTGACGAAGAAAATGCTGTAGGCATGGTTGACTTCTATGGTACAGAAGACCATGTGAAACTCTTCATGAAACGTCCGGAAATGAACGTCTGCACGGATGGACTTTTGGGCGGGAAACCGCATCCTCGTGTTTATGGTGCTTTTCCGCGTGTTCTTGGTAAATATGTTCGTGAAGATAAGGCCCTAACCCTTGAACAAGCTGTATATAAGATGACAGGTAAACCAGCAGCTACCTTCAATATCAAAAATCGTGGCCAAATTAAGGAAGGAGCCTACGCTGATATTACTGTCTTCAACCCTGATACGGTCATTGACAAAGGCACATTTACAGACCCGACTCAATACCCGGAAGGAATCGAATACGTCATGGTAAATGGTGTATTTGAAGTTGCTGGTGGAAAATATACAGGCAGGAGAAATGGTACTGTTCTCAGAAAAAAAGGAAAAGAGGTTGTAAAATAATGAAAAAGCAAATTATCTCTACGAAAAATGCCCCTTCTGCTGTAGGGCCTTACGTCCAAGGCATCAAGGCCGGCAATACGGTTTATGTATCGGGCCAGCTTGGCATTGATGTAGCGCTTGGAAAACTGCCGGATACGCTGGAAGCCCAAGCCCACGCGTCCATGAAGAATCTTGGCGCAATCCTAAAGGAAGCGGGTGCTTCCTACGGAGATATTGTAAAAACGACGATCTTTCTTCAGGATATGAATGATTTTGGGAAGGTCAATGAAATCTATAAATCCTATTTTACGGATGGATTCCCAGCCCGCTCCTGCGTGGAAATCGGGAAGCTACCGCTGGGTGGTCTCGTCGAAGTGGAATGTGTTGCCGTCATCGATGACTGAATAAGAACAACCGTCCTCTCCAGTTGGGAGAGGGCGGTTTTTCGATTCTTCCTTAAGCCAAGTATCATTAAAATCGTAGTTGCACCGATTTCCCTTAGGTATATAATAGATAGGCACACTAGGAATTTTTGAGAATGTGGGTGGTTTAGATGAGCCGAGCGCAAATCAATATGCTGGAAGGATCCCTTGTGGGACCTATTTTTCAATTTGCAATCCCTGTTGCAATGATTGGTATCCTGCAGCAGATGTTCAATACTGCAGATATTATGGTCTTGGGCCGTTTTGTTGGGACGGAGGCCCTTGCCGCGGTGGGCAACAATGCACCTGTCATTGGGGTTCTCGTTAATCTTTTCCTGGGGATTTCCCTCGGCGCCAATGTGCTGATTGCCCGGAAACTTGGCGGAGGACGGCTGAAGGAAGCTTCTGAAGCGATTCATACAACGGTCCTTATGGCCGGACTCACGGGGCTTTTTATCCTTTTTGTGGGCGAAATCTTTGCGGGGCCCCTCATGGGCTGGATGGGGGTTCCTCTTGAGGTGCGGGAGGCTTCGGAATTATATCTGCGCGTTTATCTATTGGGAATGCCAGGGATGACGCTCTATGACTTTTTATCGGCCATTTACCGCAGTCATGGCAATGTCAGGACGCCGCTTCTTTCCCTTGTAACGGCAAGTATCGTCAATATTGCAGGCAATTTGCTGGCTGTCTTTTTAGGGTTTGGCCTTGCCGGCGTTGTAACCGTGACCGCTATCGCAAACTATATCAGTTCGGGTCTTCTCCTGCGTCTTTTGCGTTATGAACATGGGGTGCTCCATTTTTATCCCGGTGCCATCCGCGTCCGCATGGAGGACATCAAGGAAATTCTCCGCGTTGGTGTGCCGGCAGGTATCCAGGGGATGGTCTTTAATTTTTCGAACCTTGTTATCCAGTCGGCCATCAACAGCGAAGGGTCTCTTGCCATGGCTGCTTCGGCAGCGGCCTATGTCCTTGAAATCAATACCTATCCTTTTATCAATGCTTTTGGGCAGGCGGTGACGACTTTTACCAGTCAGAACTTTGGTGCGGGCAATATCAAGCGTTGTTTGAACGTAGTGAAAAAAGGCCTGACGCTGAACTTTGGCTTTACCTGCTTTTTGACGGTGCTTGTCTTTTTGGCTGCGCGGCCCTTTTTGGAGGTCTTTGGCCTAGAACCTGATGCCATGGAACTTGGCATGATGCGTGTCCATATCATCATCGGCTTTTATTTTCTCTCGTCTATCTATGAAAGCCTTGCCGCGTCCATGCGTGGCTTCGGAAACTCCCTTGCACCGGCTCTTGGCATGCTGGTCAGCATCGTCGGCACACGGATGCTATGGCTTGCAACGGTCTATGAGGCGGATCCGACTTTTCGGAATATCATGTGGTGCTATCCGCTTAGCTGGTTTGCCGCCGATGTACTGATTGGGGGACTCTTTGTGAGGGAGATGGGGAAGCAGAAGCGGTTAGCAAAAATTTGATGTAGAACGTGAGCCCCTTGCTTTCAGGAAAGATTACCTGAAGCAAGGGGCTCATGGCGTATCAGAGGAGGACCCGCCTCACGGTGGGGGATCGTGTAAAAGGCTGTCAAGCTGTCTTATTCGGGCAAGGCCCGAATGGCTTTCTCGCGGCCAAGGACGCGGCTATCAAGCTAAAAGACTTGGAGGGTAAAGACCGTGAGACCGGCGCCAAGTTTGTTGTCAAAGGCACGTTTTCTGTCGTTCAAAAGCGATTTCTATGGTAAGGATTCACATAGTTCCAACCAGATCCAGCCCTGCCATGCGGTCTTTTCCCTTAGAACTCGATATAGCGCATTGATCCGCCTTTGCCAAGGAGGGGGCCGAAACCGGGAATTTTCCATAAGCATTGATTAACAAAATTTACCGGTTTTGGTGGTGGATGAGAAGCGCAGCGACGTTTCCTTGCAAGCGGTTAGCGAGGCAGATTCGCCCGAGTTTCGAAGGACGCTTTTAAAGCGTTAGCGAAAGTCCGAGAAACAGGTTCCCGGGCGAATCATTTCGGACCCGTTCCCCCATGAGGGGGCAGTTTGGGGCCGGTGGCGTTACATGTGCCAATGAGTACCTTAAAAGACCATAGCGTACGGCGCCATACCGGATCCTTCGGTTGTGGCGCTTTTTTAGTCAGCCCGAGTTTGACTGATTAACTCTTAGCTTCACCGATCTCTCGTACGACATCGATGATCGATCCGTCCCGTGCTTCAATGATTCCTACGATGCGGTCCTTGAAGGTGACGGCATCGGGGACGCCGGCAATGGCATAGGCCCTGTCGCGCAGTTCTTCTATGGTACAGAAGGGAAGGTCGACACCTTTCATGGCGTCGATGAGGTCCTGACGCTTGGGGTTGATGGCGATGCCAAAGTCCGTGATGACAACGTCCACTGTTTCGCCCGGCGTGGTAATGGTGGTGCATTCGGTCCTCACGGCAGGAATGCGGCCTTGCAGCAGCGGTACGATGACGATGGTGCATTGGGCCCCTGCCGCTGTATCTGGATGCCCGCCCTGGGCGCCTGTAACCATGCCGCTTGAGTCAACGACAACGTTGCAGTTGAAGTGGGTATCCACTTCTAAGGATGCGAGGATGACAAAGTCGAGATGATTGACGTAGGAAGCTTTGTTGAAGGGGTCTGCGTATTCACTGGTTGAGATCTCAATATGTCGGCCTGGATGATTCTTGATGCTTTCAATGGCCCCTGTATCAAAGACTTGGGCATCAACGATACGGTCAATCAGGCCTTCGTCCATCATGTCGCACATGGTCTTTGTGATGCCGCCGAGGGCAAGGCCCATATGGATGCCGTCCTTTCTCATATGTTCGGCAAGAATACCCGTCGAGGCAAGGGAAGCGCCGCCCGCACCTGTTTGGTATGAGAAGCCTTCTTTGTAGTAGGGGGTGTGGATGAGAAATTCTGTCGTATAGCGGGCCATGAGGAGCTTACGCATATCCGTTGTCGGTTTGGCTGGCCCTGTGGCAATCTTAACCGGGTCGCCAATGGCATCGACCACAACGACAGCATCCACGTCTGTCATGGAGATGGATGCCGGAATATTGGGAAAGGGGACCAGGGTGTCCGTAATGGCGACGACATAGTCTGCATACTGGGCATCGACCATGGAATAGCTCAGGACGCCGCAGTCACTTTTTCCGCCGACGGCACGGCAGTTTCCCATAGGGTCACAGGTGGGGGCGCCGATGAAGGCCATATCAATGTGTGTTTCCCCTGATTCGATGGCCCGGACACGGCCGCCGTGGCTGCGCATGATGGCGAGTTTCTTCAGTTTGCCTGTGGAAATGGCTTCGCCAATCTTGCCGCGTACACCGGAAGACTCAATGCCCGTGATCGTTCCGTCTTCAATATAGGGGACGATGGGATCATGAGCTTTTCCTAGGGAGCTGGCACAGATGGTGATGTCCTTGATGCCCATCTCATGGACAGCTTCCATGACGAGGTTCACGATATAGTCCCCTTCGCGGAAATGATGGTGGAAGCCAAAGGTCATGCCGTCATGAACCCCGCCGGCAATGAGGGCGTCCTTGATGGAGGAAAGGACCTTGCTGCGGGTTGGCACTATATGGGCGCGGGATTGATTGGCCGCGCGCCGATACACTTTTTGGTCGTTATGGAAACTGCCTTTAAAGACTTCTTTGCCGGTTCGTGCAAGGATTTCATCTGGAATTTCACGGCCGACTGCATTTTTCATAGAAAAACCTCCTTCGAGCGATGAATGGTCTTTATCTACAGCCTATTGGTTCAAGGATTGATGTGTCAAGGGGCCTTGACCTCCCCTAAAAAGGGGGACTGCTTTTTTTAATGGATTTTTGTAATCCGCGGTGTTATGGATCTGCTTTCCTTGAGAAAAAAACTTCCCGCCTCAAGGAAGCAGGAAGTTTTTGACAGGTTCTTATTTAATGAGGGCACCAAAGAGGATGGATCCGATGATCAGGACGATACCGCCGCCCAGACGGCTGGACAGCTGGGCATAGGCGATGAGGCCCATACGATGGGAAGCACCCAGTACAGCAAGGTCGCCGGAACCGCCGCGGTTTGCCATGCAAAGACCAGCGGTGATGGCAGAGTCGATGGGATAGAAGCCAACGAGCTGACCGACGATTGCGGAACCGATGATGGCGCCGACAACAATCAGGAAGGCGATGACGACGTTGCTGAGGTTGATGGCATCAATCAGCTGGTTCAGGTCCGTATCGGCACCAACGCCGACCATGATGATGAGAACGAGGCAGGAGCTCATGAAGGACTGCAGACGTTTAGCTGCTGCTTTTGTTGCGTTCGGGACAATCCCTGTCATGGCTGCAATGGTAACGATGATGATCATCCAAGCAAAGGGATGAATGGCAACACCGAAGACTTTCGGCAGGATGGCTTTACCCATGAGACGGCCGGCTGCATAGAAGCCAACGCCCATGAAGAAGGCACCGCCCATTTCCTTGATGGAAGGAATGGCATCGTTCTTTTCCGCTTCGATATCAAGGCCGGTACGGATCAGGGTGTTGCCGTCGCCGGTGAGCTGCGGATGTTTATGACCGATCTGGTTCAGGATAGCCGCCGTCAGGATGGCGAAGATGTTCGCAATGGTCAGGATCGTAATGGCGAAGGTGTAGTAGTTGGCTGCCTTGTCGCCCGTTACGGTCTCATAGATCTGGGAAAGCGGTACAGCACCGGCACCGTTGCCGCCGCCCATGATGGGAAGGACATAGTTCAGAAGGATCATATCCGGGGCAATGCCAAAGACGAGGCCGCCGGCAACCCCGAGCACGGCCGCGCCGATGAGGCCGCCAAAGATGGCAGGCAGATACCCAGCGAAGGATTTCAGCAGGAGTTTCTTTTCCAGACCAAGAATGGAACCACAGATCAGGAAGACAATGAAGAAGCTCAGGAAGTCAGCTTGATCCATGACCATGCCAACGGCTTTGGCATATTTGGCGGGAACCATCTTATTTGTAAACAGATAAGCCGAAACGAGGAAGGTCAGAACGAGACCGCCACCGATATAGGAATTCCAGAAGGGGATGCGTTCACCGATTTCGTTGCAGATAATACCGAGGGCCAGCATGAAGGCAAAACCACCAGCAAGATCAGTGCTTAGGGAACCGGTCATAACACCTGCGGCCACAATGATGATGAAGCCGAGGCAGAGGGGCCAACTAAGGCCAAAGGGGGTGAAACTTTTCTTTTTTTCGTCGCTCATGATTGGACTCCTTTCGAAACTTGAATGGCTTTTGGGATGTGAAGGGGCAGGGGACAGCTGTCCATTTGTCACGCGCTTTCGTCAGGACCCGTAAAAAATAAAATGGCGGTCCGATGACAGTGGGCCCAAGGGAAAGGCGTGGCGCCGTTTCACATTCGCAAAAAGGGGCGCGGGCGACCCCGCAGCCAAGTGAAGGTGATACTGTTCTCAAATCCTTCACAATTGAATCCTATCATAGATTAGGTGGACTTTCAAATAACAAGTTTTAAATATAAATAATAAGAAAAACCTTATGAAATGGCTGAAATCCTTGTAATCATGCGGTATATGGACGACGACGGTAAAATTCAAATTTTACTGAAATTAAAATAGTTGTTTTAAATTATGGATAATTGATTTGATTTTTGAAAAGAAACGTTACGGTAATCAAGAAAAAAGAGCGGGAAAGGCGTTATTTTGTCTTTCACCGGTTCCCATATGCTTTTGACCATTGGCAGCTTTTCACCAATCCTTCCGCTTACAGGCTTTCTTTGGGGAAAAAGCGTTTAATGGCAAAGGGCACGGCAAAGTTCAGCATGAGAACACGGATCAGCTGGTAGGTGAGGATCATGGCAACATCCTGGCTCATTTCCATGCCGGCTAGACACATTTCAGCAATACCACCGGGAGCTACGGCAAGGAAAGCGCCAATCGGAGAATAGCCGTAAGCTTTTCCGATGATGACGGCTACGACCGCGCTGGTTCCGACCATGAGCAGGGAGCCAACAAGGACATTGGGAACAAGGCGCTTGGTTCGCAGCAGTTTATCCCGGTCAAGCATGGTTCCAATATAGATGCCAATGCTCATTTGGGCAAAAGCCATGACGGCGGGGGGAACAGAAGGAATCGGACCCCAGAGTGTGGCATAAAAAGCGGTAAAGAGGATGGGCCCTAAAAGGTTCCCCGTGGGCAGATGGACCTTGCGGGCAAAAAGCTGCCCCATTACGGCAAGGGGAAAAACGATGAGCCAGCCCGGGTGAAAGAGCTTCATCCCGTCTGTGACAAGGCCTGCCAAAAGGTCCGGCGCGGCGGTCTTGGTCAGGATCCCGCCAAATAGGTTGATGGCAAGGAAAGGAACGCTCACTTCAACGACGAAAAGGCGCAGGCATTGGGAAACGACGACGACGTTTTCGTCGGCATCATGGTATTCTTCCATAAGGAGCGTCATCTGCGTCAAGCCGCCAGGCAGGCAGCCCATGACACTGCTCAGCAGATTGGCAAAGGTGTGGCGGGCCATGTAGATGGCAACACAGACGGAAACAAAAAGCGTGCTGAGAGAGGCCCCCAGGACGCCGGGCAGTTCTGCGCCCATGCGCATGATGGTGCCTGATGTGCAGTGGGCCCCAATGCCGTACCCCGCTATGCCCAGCATGGCGTTGCGAAGGGAGAGGGACCCAGAAAATGTTGGTCTATAAAAGGTTTTACAGCAAAAGGCGGCAAGAATCCCGCCCAGCATGTAGGGAATTGGGATCTCAAGCTGGCGGAGCAGGAACCCGATGAGTGCAGCAGCAATAAAAACAAGATAGTTAAGCATAAGGCATCTCCTTTTCTGCGGCATCCTGCCCCTCAGGCTGCCGAATCATTCCTTTCCCTTATTGTACCGGAAAGTCAGGGGATGGGCAAATGGGGATTGGGAGCGATGCTGACCGTGTTGGGAGCGGTGAGGGACAAAGAACGGGGAATCTTGCCTGATGCCTCAAAGAGGGGACGAAAGGAGAACTTTCTTTATTTTTGTTGTTTTACCAACAGAATCACATGACCGTTTCCCCTATACTACAAGTAACGAAAGGAGGAACCGACTATGAAAGCCGTTCATACGCCTTTTTCCATTGTAAAAGAAAATGCTTATGTCCCAGGCTGCACGGTTTCGCAGCAGCTTCTTATGGGACCTTCAGCTGCCTTTCACGCGTTTTCCCTTGCGCCCCGTACGGATATCAGCCCAGAGACCTATGCCTATCCTAAGCTCCTGACGGTACTTGATGGGGCCATGACGGTCCAAGCGGGCCGCACCGCGTTTTCCCTTTCCCAAGGGAATAGTCTCATTGTTCCTCTTGGTGTTGCTTTTGGCGTCCACACAGAAAGCGGTGCGATTTTATACCGAACTATCGACAAAGGAGGATCTCATCATGAATCTTGAGGCTGGTCAATTATTTGTATTCAAGGACCTTGTCCCGACAGAAGCGGGAAAGATTGTCAATCGTGACGTTGTTTCGTCGCCCCATATGAAACTGGCCCTCATGGGCTTTGGTGAAGGGACGGGCCTTACGGAACACGCGGCTCCCGGAAAGGCCCTTGTCATGGCCCTTGAAGGGAAAGCTGTCATCACCTATGAAGGAACGGACCATCTCATTTCTGCTGGTGAAAGCTTCGTTTTTGATAAAGGCGGCCGTCATGCGGTTACGGCACAGGGCCCTTTCAAGATGGCGCTGTTATTGGTGCTTGATTGAGAAAGCCTTTCGCCTTGCAGTGAGGAGGCGGTGCCGCTGTCATGAGCATGACCGGCATAGGCGGCCCGCTCATGACGGGAAACTCGTCCTGTGTGGGTTTCTTCAAAATGCAAAACACGGCCCAAGGAGTGCATGAATCGCGCTCCTTGGGCCGTGTTTTGCATTTTTTTATGGATTCGGTCTGGCGTGGCCGAGGGGCAGCCTTATTCCGCTTGCTCTGCGTCCCTGCCTTCTACCTGGGTCACAAGTTCCCTTAGTTTTTCGAGCCGCTTTCGTGTCACAGGGTGATCGGACCATAGGCGGCCAAAAAATCCGGGGGCGTCAGCACCGCCGCCCGATATGTCAAAGAGGGCGTTATGGAGCTCGACGCCGTAGCCGATTTCAAAGGCGTACCTGTCGGCGGCATATTCGTCCTGCCTTGCTTTGACAAGCCGGAGCAGGTGGAGCGGGAAATTCATGGTAAAGCTCAAGGCCTGGATCCACAGGTTGCAGAAAAAGACCATGAGGGAAATGAGTAGGCCCAAGATGGGGATGATGAGAAAGATGCGGAGCATAAAGACGATGGCCCGGTAGATGCCACTGACGAAGGTAATGGGAAGATTCATGCCGTAGCTTAAGAGCAGCCACTGCGTATGGTGATAATGGAGGTGACCCAATTCATGGGCGAGGACACCGCTCACCTCGTCCATGGGAAGCTGGTCAAGGAGCCCCTTAAAGACGACGATATGATGGTCGCCAAAAGCATAGGCGTTGAGCTCTGCCGTGTCTTGGATATAGAGCGTAAAGTCACTGCGCCGAAGGCCCGCTTTTTGGAGCACTGGGTCAAGGCAGGCTTCGATGTAGGCAAGATCATCGCCTTTGGCTCTGCGCGCGCCGTTTACATGGAGAAGGATGGACTGGAAAAAGGAAAAACGGCTCAAAAGGGCAGGAATGATGAGGCAGAGGGCAAGAAGCAAGGTCACATCCTGACTGGTGAGGCCACCTGTGTGCAGGGGGCGGAACCATGTGGAGGGCGTAAAAATGACAAGAGCCTGGATAATGAAATATAGATGCACGACGAGCATGACGTAGTCGATGGCAAACTGGATCAGGAAGAGGAGAAAACTGATCATGAAGGAACCCACTCCTATCGTGATGGATTTTTCCCATTATAGCATAGAAAGAGGGACCTTTTATCCTCTCGGAACCATTTTGCTTTTCTTTCGGGAATGTTCGTTTTAAAAAGACAAAATTAAGCTATGTTGTTAGTAAGTTTACAAAATGCTATCGGATAGAGAAAATATAAAATATTTTGTTGACACATTTCAATTCTGTGGTATACTTGCGTCAATACAATTTTTACAAGCAAAAGGTAATGATCAGGAATAGCATGAACGATGAAGCTAAGAGAGCTGCCGGGTGATGCGAGGCAGTGCGGATAGGGCATGCTTCTCACCTGTAAACCCCTTATCTGAAGGGCCGCGTCCCCTAGGGTAAGGCGCTATGGATGCGTTATAAGGCCAAGAGTACAATGGTAGGGTGGTACCGCGAACCAACGCCCCTGCTGGAGAAGATCCAGCAGGGGTTATTTTTATGTTGCAACTATGGATACAGTATACAGCGGCCTTGCCAGTGTGGAACAAGGAGGAAAACGATGAAAACGAGGAAGATGATGAAAGTGATGACGGCAGCCTGTCTGGCGGTCCTGATGACAGCCTTTGCGGGGTGCGGCAAAAAGGAAGCAGCCACAAGCGGTCAAGGCGGCAAGATCGAGTACAAGCTTGCCTATCATCTGCCAGCGGACCATCCCCTGGCAAAGGGTGTCGAATCCTTTATCCAGAAGGTGAAGGAAAAGACCCATGGCGAGGTGACGATTACGGCCTATCCGGCAGGGCAGCTCTATAACGACAAGAGCATGAACGATGCCATCATGACAGGCGGTGTCGATATGGGCCTTAATACGGTGGGTCGCTGGGCGACGGTGGTGCCTGCTATGGAAGTCTTTGATGTGCCCTTTGTATTTCCTAGCTACGAAAAAATCGATCAGGCCATCGATGGAGGCATGGGCAGGACCCTTGCTGATGAACTGGCGAAAAAGCATGTCAAGGTCGTCTATTGGGCGGACTACGGTTTCGTCCAGTTTGCCAATAACAAGAAGCCTATCCAAAAGCCGCAAGATTTTGAGGGCCTGAAGATCCGTGGTTACAGCGAAATTGCGTCGGAAACCATCAAGGCCCTCGGTGCATCGCCCGTGACCATGGGTTCTGCAGAAGTCTATATGGCTATGCAGCGCGGCACCATTGATGGACAAAGTTCCGGCACGAGCGCCATGCGGGACCGCAAAATCTACGAAGTGGCCAAGTATCTCACCGTGACGAACCATGCATCGCCGGAATTCATTCTCGCCATGAACGACCGCTCCTTTGCCAAGATGAGTAAGGAGCAGCAGGAGGCCTTTATGGAAGCGGCGAAGGAAGTGCAAGAAGAGACCCGAAAAAATGCGAAGGCCATGGATGAAAAGGGCCTGGCGGATCTCAAGGCCAAAGGCATGGAAATCTACGTAGTCCCTGAAGATGAACTGATTGCTTGGCGCAAGGCGACAAAGTCCGTTTGGGATACGTTCCTGAATCATACGGGTTCGATTGGCAAAACGGTCCTTGATATGGCCGTAAAAGTCTAAGGAAGGGAGGGGCGAAGTCCATGCAATCTATATTTGCTGTCTATAACAGGATCCTTGAAAAAGTGACAAATTTTACGGCCGTCCTTGCGGGCATCCTGCTCTTTGTCCCTGTTTTCTCGATTTTTTATGAAGTCGTATCTCGCGGGCTTTTCAATGAACCGACGGAATGGGCCACGGAGCTATCTACCTACTGCGTCCTCATGGCGGGATTTTTAGGCATGGGGGAAGCTATGGCCCGGGGTCGCCATATCCATGTTGATATGATGATTTCCCATTTGCCTCAAAAGACAAATGAAGTCCTGCGCATGGCCGTCTCTATCATCTGCATGATTTTTACAGTCATTTTCTGCTATACATCGGCCCAAATGGTCTATACATCCTATGACCTTGACATGGTGGCGGCAAGTACGCTGCGCATGCCCTTGTGGATTCCCCAGCTGTCCATGCCCATTGGGATCGGGGTCCTGTTCCTGCAGTTTGTCCGCCTCTTTGGCGAATCCGTTCTGGCCTACCGTAACGAGAAAGGAGGAAAGGCCGCATGATTGTCATCTTTACCTTTGCCTTACTGGTGCTTCTTGCCATTGGCGTTCCTGTGGCCTTTTCCTTGGGTGCGTCGGGTCTTTTGGGCATGGTGCTTTTTATGCCCGGTGACGGCGCCCTGGAGCAAATTCCCATCCTGGCCTATAAGGCTCTCGATGATTTTGTCCTCTGCGCCGTGCCGCTTTACATCCTCATGAGCGCCATTTTGCTCAAGGGAAAGGTCGGGGAAGACCTTTTTGACCTGGGCAATAAGTGGTTGCGGCATCTGCCCGGCGGCCTTGGCATTGCGACGATTGTCGCCTGCGGCATCTTTGCCGCGATTACAGGTTCCAGTGTGGCCTGCGCGGTCACAGTCGGAGCCATTGCCATTCCGGAAATGCTGAAACGGGGCTATGACCGGTCCGTTGTACTGGGCGCCGTGGCCGGCGGCGGAACGCTGGGTATCCTCATTCCGCCGTCCATTCCCATGATCCTTTATGGGTCCATTACGGGTGAATCCATTGGCCAGCTTTTTATGAGTGGTGTCCTTCCCGGCGTGCTCATGACGGTCTTTTTCATTTTTATCGTCGTCTACCGCTCCCGTCATTTAAAGCTTGAAAAAAAGGCGCCCCTTTCCGAACGCTTTGCTGCCCTGAAAGGGTCCATTTGGGGACTGCTCCTTCCTGTCATCGTTGTGGGCGGCATCTATACGGGGGCCTTTACGCCGACGGAAGCAGCCGCTGTCGGTACGGTCTATGCCCTTTTCATCACCTTTGTGATTTACCGAACCCTTTCCGTAAAGGACCTGCCGGGCATTCTCATGGAGACGGTGGGAACGTCGGCCATGATCTTTGCCATCATGATCGGTGCGTCCCTCTTTGGCTTTGTTCTCACCATTTTGCAGGTGCCCCAGGCCCTTACGATGATGGTTGCCGAAGTGGAAGTGAGCCGCTGGGTCTTTTTCATTCTGATCAATCTGCTCCTGCTCTTTTTGGGTTGCATCCTTGAAACCGTCTCCATTATCTTTATCACGGTGCCCATCTTATACCCCATCATCAAACAGTTGGGTTTTGATCCCATTTGGTTCAATGTCGTGATGCAGATCAACATGGAAATGGCCCTTATCACGCCGCCCGTAGGCATGAATCTTTTTGTCCTCAAAGGCGTCAGTCCCGAGAGCCGCATGGAAGACATCATCCGCGGCGTCATTCCCTATATCGGTGTCATGGCGGTAGAAATCCTCTTCCTCTGCTTTGTTCCAGAACTTGCTACGTGGCTTCCAAGTGTCGTTAAATAATAGGCGCTGCCTTTTCTTCCGTGATATAATAAGAGGGAAAGAACAAGCACTCACAGAGGGGAGAGATGGTCATGCTGTCATTTGAAAAGGAACGGAACCGCAAAGTAGCGGAAAAAGTGATCAAGGGACTCCAAAGCCGCAATATGGAAGGCTATTTTGTAGAAACAAAGGACGAAGCCCTAGGCCTTGCTTTGGACTTGATTCCCAAAGGTTCAAGCGTCAGCTGGGGCGGGACCTATTCCATTGAGGAAATCGGACTCAAGGAAGCCCTGATCCAGGGGCAGTACACGGTTTATAACCGGGATACGAAAAAGACGCCCGAAGAAAAGCGGGAGATGATGCTGAAAGCCCACAGCTGCGATACCTTTCTATCAAGTACGAATGCCATTACGGAAGATGGCGTCCTTGTGAACCTTGACGGGAATTCGAACCGCGTTTCCTGCATTGCCTACGGTCCGAAGCAAGTCCTTATGATTGTCGGTATGAACAAGGTGACAAAGGATGTGGAACATGCTGTCTATCGGGTCAGGAACGTTGCGGCCCCAATCAATGCCCAGCGCTTCCCAAATGGAAAGACTCCGTGCAAGGTGAATGGAGCCTGTGCCGACTGCAAGTCGCCTGATACCATTTGCTGCAATCTCCTTGTGACGCGCTTTTCCCAGGAAAAAGGCCGGATCAAGGTAATCTTGGTGAATGAGGCGCTTGGGTTTTAGGGCGGAGCATACATCGCTCCGATTCTCCATAAGGGTGTGCCCCCATTGTTTGCTTCCTGATCTTAACGAGGTAATGGAGGATGACGATACGTCATCTGAACCGAATTCGCAAAAAGCACTTGGAAGAAAAGACCGGAACGTCGGGCAAGAACCGCCCTCCTCATCCACCACCCACGCCCGCAAGCAAGCCTTTTTGGTGGATACCCCGTCTTGGTAAGGCGGAACGGCTTTCGCCGTTTCCAAGGCGAAAAAACGAAGGGAAAAACGCAGAGCCAAAAGACCATAACGCAAAAGATTGTAAGGCAAAAGAACACAAGGTAAGCCCAAAACCGAACGTAGAGATAGGTTCGGTTTTGGGCTCTTATCTTATATTCGGTTTTTGTAAGAAGCGGGTCTTTTTGAAACGTAGGAAGCACAATGGCAGTTGCTGGAACGTCCTTCGACCGGTCTTTTCCCTTAGAACTCGATGCGCAGCATCGATCCGCCTTTGCCAAGGCGGGGGACCGAAACGGCCAGCCTTACGTATTTAAAATTAAAGGCTGGCCGTTTTGGTGGTGGATGAGGAATGCCAGTGACGTATCCTTGCGAGCGGTTAGCGAGGCAGATTCGCCCGGAGTTTCGAAGGACGCTTTTAAAGCGATAGCGGAAGTCTGAGAAACATGTCCCTGGGCGAATTAAGTTTGGACCCGTCCCCCCGTTAGGGGGCGGTTTGAGTCCGGCGTCACATGTGCCAATGAGTGCCTTAAAAGACCATAGCGCACGGCGCCAAACCACCCTCCTCATCCACCACCCACGCCCGCAAGCAAGCCTTTTCGGTGGATACCTCGCCTTGGTAAGGCGGAACGGCTTTCGCCGTTTCCAAGGCGAAAAAACGAAGGGAAAAACGCAGAGCCAAAAGATCATAACGCAAAAGATTGTAAGGCAAAAACACGGAGGCAAAAGATTGTAAGAGAGCGGATCATCTTTTCAATATCTTGTTGTGTGGCAGCCGATCCCCTTCTTTTTCTTCGCAATTTCCCCTGAAATAATGTACAATGGTACTGACCATTGTCGTTTAAAGGAGCCAGTCATCATGACCATCCCGCCCTGTTTTTCTTTCTTGAAAAAAATTTCGCGTTTTCCCTGGCCCCTGCGCCAAGGAGCGCTCCTTTTTGCTTTTACGGCCTTTGTCATCCTACCCGGCACGGCAGAACCTAAAAAGGAGCTGCCGCCGCTCCTCAAGGTTCACGAGGCGGAAATCGCCATTGGCTTGTCGCAAAGGGAAGACCTTCCCCTGCACGATTCTTATGCACTGCAGCAGAAACTTCCTGCAAGGATTGCCGTCGTAACACAGGAAAGACCGGTACCGCCAAAGGAAGAGCCGCCGCAAAAGACGGTTACGGTCCTTACCATTTCCGCAGCAGGGGACTGCACCCTTGGAACGGATGAGTCCTTTGGCTATGAGGGGACGTTTCCCGCTTCCTATGACGCGGCCAATGGGGATGCATCGGTCTTTTTGAAGGGCGTAGCGTCAATCTTTGCCCATGATGATCTCACCCTTGTCAATATGGAGGGAGCCCTGACAGAAAGTACGGACCGGCAGGACAAGACCTTTGCTTTTAAAGGAAAGGCCGACTATGTGCGGGTTCTTACGGAAGGCAGCGTCGAAGCAGCGACCCTTGCCAATAATCACAGCTATGACTATGGGAATGAAGGCTATTGGGATACGTTCGGCACCTTAGGAAAGGCTGGCGTCATGCCCTTTGGCTACGAAGAAAGCCCCGTCATGCTCATCAAGGGCATTCCCGTTGGCCTGATTGGTATCAACGACCTTACGGGCGGCGCGGAGACACAGCTCATTGCGGAACTGGAAAAAGTGAAGCGAAAGGGCGCCCGTCTCATCATCTGCTATTTCCACTGGGGAACGGAGCTTGAGCCCTATGCCGACGAGAACCAGCGCGATCTTGCCCATCTTGCCATCGACCACGGCGCTCATTTGGTTCTGGGTGCCCATCCCCACATTGTGCAGGGAACGGAGACCTATAAAGGGCGGCGCATCATCTACAGTCTGGGAAATTTCTGCTTCGGCGGCAACAGTAATCCCCGTGACAAAGATGCCCTCATTTACCAGGAACGCTTTGCCTTTGAAGATGGGTACCTTCATGGTTCTGATGGCGGCACGCACATTGCCTGCCGCATTTCCTCGACACCTTATTATAATGACTATCGGCCTGTTCTTTATGAGGGGGCCGAAAAGGAACGGGTCCTTCAAAAGATTGCGGACCGGTCCTAACGAAAAAGAAATGAAGTGATTGTATGGCACAAAGCCGCACTAAGGATATGACCCAAGGGTCCATCCTGCCTCTTATTGTAAAATTCAGTCTGCCTCTTCTCATGGGGAACTTCTTCCAACAGACCTATAATCTTGTCGATACGGCCATTGTGGGACAAACCTTGGGGGCTAAGGCCCTTGCCGCCGTAGGCTCGTCGACAAGCATCCAGTTCCTCGTCATGGGGTTTTGCATTGGCATGAGTCTGGGCTTTTCCATCCCTGTGGGACAGCGCTTTGGCGCCAAGGATTACAGCGGCATGCACCGCTATGAATATGCAGGTGGAATCCTTGCCGCCTTATTTGCTGGCCTTGTGACCCTCTTGACGACGGTTTTCTGCAATCACATTCTCCATCTCCTGCAGGTGCCGGAAGAAATCTTTCATGATGCATGGGTCTATCTCATCATCATCTTCTGTGAGATTCCCTTTACGGTCATGTATAATTATCTTGCTGGACTCATGCGGGCCATTGGCGACTCCAAGACGCCTTTTATCTATCTTGCCGTGGCGTCGATCCTTAATATTGGACTGGACTTTCTTTTTATCGTCAATGTTGGGATGGGGGTTGCCGGAGCGGCTTTGGCCACGGTCCTTTCTCAGGCCCTTTCGGCGCTCCTTTGCCTTTATGCGGTGGCGCGCCGTTACGATGTCCTTCATATCGAAGAAGAGGCCCGTCACTACGATTTCCTTGAAGGAAGAGACCTCATGGGCATCGGTATTCCCATGGGGCTGCAGTACTCCATTACGGCCATTGGCTCCATGGTCATGCAGAGCGCCAATAATTCCCTGGGAACGCAGTTTGTATCGGCCTTTACGGCAGGAACAAAGATCAAGCTCTTTCTTCTCGCACCTTTTGATGCCTTTGCCACGGCTGTTTCCACTTTTGTGGCCCAAAACTTCGGTGCCCGCCAGACGGACCGCATCCGCAAGGGCATTTACAAGGGCACCATCGTCAGCGTCCTTTACGGTGCGATTTTTGGCCTTTTTGCTATGATTTTGTGGGGCCGGGACCTGTGCCTGCTCTTTCTTGACGCGGCAAATACCGTCGAACTGGACCTTGCCGCCCTTTACCTGCGCCGCATGGGGTACTGTCTGTGGGTGCTGGGGATCTTGAATGTGTGCCGCATGAGCATCCAAGGCCTGGGCAATGCCCGCAAGGCCATGATGAGCGGGGTCCTTGAGATGATTGCCCGCACCGTCGTGTCCGTCCTTTTTGTTGGCTCCTTTGGCTATGATGCCATTACTTGGGCTGACCAGGCGGCGTGGTTTGCAGCGACTTTCTTTGTTGTGCCTATGGTCATCTATTCCATCCGCAATGTAGAGCAGCATTTTAAGGGGGCCCTGTCATGAGTGAAAAAACCATCCTTGTGAGTGCCTGTCTTTTGGGAACGCCCTGTCGCTATGACGGGAAAAGTAAGCCCCACCGGTTGGTCCAGGCCTTTTTGAAAGCCTCTCATGCCCGCGTCATTCCCATCTGTCCAGAAGTGATGGGCGGACTGTTGACGCCGCGCCCGCCGGCAGAAATCCAGCCTGATGGCCGCGTCAGGACCCAAAGCGGTCTTGATGTGACGGACGCTTATGATCAAGGGGCTGAAAAAGTCCTGCACCTTGCGCAAAAAGAGGGCGCCGATCTTGTTATCCTCCAGGCAAAAAGTCCCAGCTGCGGCGTTTCATCCCGCTACGATGGCTCCTTTACGAAAACCCTTGTAAAGGAGCCTGGCATTACGGCGCGCCTCTTAAAGGCCCATGGCCTCCAGCTTTTGGAGCCGCAGGATCTTGAAGGAAAGAATCTTTTTTGAAAGGAGAAAATATGATGACCAACTATTGTGCTCACTGTGGCCGCATTCTTCCCGAAAACGCCGCGTTCTGCCCAGCGTGCGGAACACCTGTGATAGAGGCCGCCTCCAATCATCAGGAACCAAAGGAGCCAGAAACGTTTTTTGAGCGTTTCAAAGCCGACTATTGGGGAACAAAGGGACGGCTCTGCCGCAAGGCCTATCTCCTGCGCAGCCTTTCTGTTTTTGCTTTATCATTTCTTTTCGTAGCCCTTTATATGGCCGGGCAGTTTTATTTTGCCAAGACGCTGCAGGAAGCGAGCGGGCCTCTTTTTATTGTCCTTTTCATGATGGTAAACAGCCTCGTGATGATGGCTCTTTTCATCATGCCCCAGATGATCCTTCTCATGCTTGCCATTCGCCGTGCCCATGATTTAGGAAAATCAGGGGAGATCGTGGCGTTTATATGGGTTCCCTTTTATGGCCTTTATGTTGCCTTTATGCTTTGCGCCGAAAAGGGAACGGAAGGGGAGAACCGCTATGGACCGGATCCCCTTGCCGAAGAGGGCGTGCATTCGTGAAAAAACGGCTCTTGATCCTTTTTAGCTGCGCCCTGTTGCTGCCGAGCGCCTGCGGTTTTTCCGCACCGGGAAAAAAGGCGGAACGGCCGGCCATCATCCAAAAGTACGTGGCTCAATCACCCAAACGCAACACACTCATGAAAGCTTACAGCAAGCTTCACTATGGCCGGGAAATGACGGACATCAAACCCCGCGCCGTTGTCGTCCACTGGACGGCCAATGATTCCCAAGAGGGAACATACCAATTTTTTTACGCCGAGGAAAATCCAAGGCTTTCCTATGGCACGCTCAATGTGGGCGCCCAGTTTCTTGTGGGCCGGGATGGGGCCATTTGGCAGCTCATGCCGGAAACGGCCCTTGCCCGCCATGCCATTGGGCTCAATTGGTGCGCCATCGGCATTGAAAACGTGGGCGGCGCCAGGGGTAAAGAAGACCTTACGGAGGCCCAACTTAGGGCCAATATTGCTCTCATTTCCTATTTGAAGGATAAGTACCCGACCCTTACGACGGTCCTTGGTCATTATGAGCAGGATAAGGCGAAACAGACGGACCTTTGGCGCGAAGACGTGCCGAACTATTACCATGGAAAGATTGATCCCGGGCCTACCTTTATGAAGGGCTTGCGGGAGGCGCTTACAAAGAAAGGACTGAAATTTTTATGATGGATATGATGAAAAAAGGCGCGGCCCTTATGGGGGCGGCGCTCCTTACAGTCACCCTGTGGAGCACGCCTGTTATGGCGGCGGTAAATGTGCCGGCAAACCTTGCAGCTGTGTCAAAGACCGTCAAAGGTGCCGCACCCTACGGCGTCTATTTCTCCGACCTTAAAACGGGAAAGGGATATTACCGCAACAGCGTACAGACACCGGCAGCCAGTATGATCAAGGTCTTCATCCTTGCTGCCGCCTATGAGGATATTAGGGACGGGAAACTGAGCCTTACAGAGACGTTTACCCTAACGGATAAAAACGTTGTTGCTGGATCCGGCGTCCTTCAAGGAATGCCCAAGGGTACGACGGTCACGGTAAAAAAAGCCCTGGATGAAATGATCATCCACAGTGACAATACGGCGACAAACCTCATGATTGACCGCTTGGGCATGGACCGCGTCAACCGCTACCTTAAGGAGCACGGCTATAAGGATACGACGCTCCGCCGCAAGATGATGGATTTTGATGCCGCGAAAAAAGGCGCCGAAAACATGACCACCGTAAGGGACGTGGGGCTTCTTTTTAAGCGTCTTTATCAGGGAAAATGCGTAAGTAAGGACCTTGATGCCCAAATGCTTGCCATCTATAAGGCCCAGGTCGATACGGATATGCTTCCCGATAAGCTCCCCAAAGGCACGGTCGTAGCCCACAAGACGGGCGAGGTGCGCGACCTGCGCCACGATGGGGGCATCGTCTATACGGCAAAAGGCGACTATGTCCTCGTTGTATTTACGCGGGATTATACGCCGTATGCGTCGGTGGCGGATTTGTCGCGCCGGGTTTATGATGGGTATGTGAAGTGAGTTTTTTGCTCAGCCCAAAAATCGGGCGGATTTAATGAAGTACGTGAGACCATTGCTTGAAAAAGATTTTGTGGAAACAATGGCCTCATGGCCTATCGTACGATGGACCGTCCCACGTTTGGGGATCGCCTACGCCTGGGCGTCCTTTTTATTTTTACTCGGCGCAGAAATCGCGCCGATTCAATGCAGTTACTTGCCATCCTTGCTTGAGAAATGATTCTTTTGAGAGCAAGGAAGGCATGGCGATTCGCAAGAGATTACGTACCACAATTTCATGTTAAAGTCGCCCGAAAAAATGGAGCCCTTGGGCGAGCCACTTCTTGGAATTTTTTCGGTTTTTTAGAGGAAACATGATTCGCCTGAAGCTCATATCGGCCCATCTGCGTTGTCAAAAAGACGCAGACTTCCTAGCAGCACAAAAATGCGTGTGCGGCTTCGTCAGCCTGCAGCTTTTTTCCTAGCATCTGAACCAATCTGAGCCCCATTTGAATCATGTAAATAGAAGAAAGACCAGAACGCCGGCACCAAACTGCTCCTCCTCATCCACCATCCACGCTCGCAAGCAAGCCTTTTCGGTGGATACCCCCGCTTTGGTAAGGCGGAACGGCATTCGCCGTTTCCAAGGCGAAAACACGAAGGGAAAAACACAGAGGCAAAAGATTGAAACGCAAAAGATTGTAAGGCAAAAATCGTAAGAAAAGCCCAAAACCAAATTCAGACGCAGGTTTGGTTTTGGGCTCTTGGTTTTTATTTAGCTTTTGTAAGAGGATAATCCTTGGGTTGGCTGATCGTTACACGGCTCGATATCGATTCTTCCCCTTCACCGTTTCACGAACCACCTTCCCCCGCAGGCGAAGGTAGTCCAGGTGGGCGACAGTTTCGCCGACGGCAAAGAATTTTTGGGCGAGGGGAAATTCTTCCCAGTTGCGGGATCGGATCTTCCACTGCATGCGGCCTGCAATTTCATAAGGCGTCAGCCCCGGCTTTTCGGTTACGATACGGAGCGCTTCGGCAATGCGGCGCTCATGGTGTTCCCGAAGGGCTTTTACGCGTTCTTTTATGGTGCCCATGACGCGGCGATGGCTTGGAAAGGGATGGGGCGCTTCAAGGTTCTCCACTTTTCCCAAACTCTCGAGATAGGCACCTAAGGAGTCCGCCACATTTTCCCAGTCGCAAATATTAGGAGAAATGGTAAAGAGGATGTGGTCTCCGGAAAAAAGCCAGCCTTCCGTCGGCGCGTAAAGGCAGAAATGTCCTGGTGTATGGCCTGGCGTCCAAATCGCCTCAAGGTCCACACCGCCATAATGCAGTTTGTCGCCGTCTTCAAGATATGTGTAGCCGTCAAAGGGTTCCGGTCCTTTCGTTTGGGCAGGATTGACGCGGCGCAGTCCATCTGTTTCTTCTTTCGTAAAGCCATTTTGGACGCATTTTTCGTAGCGCTTGTCCCAGAAGGCCGGATCCTTGAGATTGCGCATGATAGTGCCGTCAATGCGACTGATGTAAATCTTGCAGCCCTCACGGTGCAGGAACGTCGACTGACCCGTATGGTCATTGTGGACGTGGGTCAAAAAGATATCCGTCCGCGTAAGGTCCACGCCGATAGCGTCCAGTTCTTCCACCATGGCCTTTCGACATGTTTCTTCATTGAACCCCGTATCGATGAGAAGGTTGCGCTCTCCTGTAATGAGGTAGCTATTGAGAGCCTTAAGGGGGTTTCCCACGAGAGGGATTTCCAGGCGCCACAGGTTGTTAGCAAGTTGTTCTGCCATGAGAGGGTCCTCCCTTAGTTCATGAGGGGATCCGGGCCAAAGCGGTTGTCGCCAGCCGTTCCCTTTTTGCAAAAGAGCAGGAAAAGAAAGTACAGATTGATGAATGGAATCATGAGCAGGAAAAGGCTCCCCCACGACCGGTCAAGGTCATGGAAGCGCCGCAGGGCAAGGCCCAGCTGAAGGACTGACAAAAAGGCGTCGATGATCCGGGCTGCAAATTCGCCCATGGTAAAGGAAAAACCTGCATCCATGACGGCCATGTGAAGCAGCTCTTCACTGCTTGGATTGTCTGGCTGGAATAGCCTAAAGAAAAAGGCCAAAAGGACCTGAAGGCCTGCCAGGATGAGGGTACGTTGAAAATAGCGTTTTCTGTTGAGGCGTCCCCGAAAACCTAGGAACTTATCCTGAAGCGCGGCATCATGCCACGGTTCGTATTGGGGGCCTGCCGCAAAAGGCGTCTTTGCTTCCTCGGTCGATGCACCGCAGGCGTCACAAAATTTAGCACCGTCGGGCAGGAGATGCCCGCAGTGTTTGCAGAATTGAGTCATCATTGCTCCTTTGGGCCTTATTGGCCTCACCCCCGTGTGCCTTTCAGCATCTTTTGGGGAATATCCTAGAAAAAGAATCATTTTGTAAATCATACCCGAAACGGGGACTTTATGCAAGCAAAGAAGGCGTCAAGGAAAACTCCTTGAACGCCCTCGTACAAAAGCTTACAAATTCGATTCCGTGAGGAAAAGCAAGGTCGCTGTCATTGGTAAAAGCGGGCTTTGTGCCATGAGCCTCGCCGATGCCGAAAGGCGACCAATGAAGCGATCCTCATCGTGACGTGTCACGGCATGTTGTACAACTGGTCCATGTTGCTGCGGAAAGGGCACTCCGTCAAGAGATAAGGCCTCACACGCAGCGGGACTTCCCAAAAGCAGGGCCCCTGCTGAAAATACTGTCAGTACCACCTGTTTCGTCTTATTTCCCATCATCATCAACTCCCGACCTATCCTTGCTACCGATGTGGTTCATCGTCTGCTTTTCTATGGGGACTTGACCCCGTGCTACAAGATTAATGTAACATTTTAAGATGATAAAAACAAGTCGAATAGCCTTTTTGTAATAATTTTTAATCAATGGGATAAAATCAAGAAATTTTAGTGATAGGCGGGAGGCTGTCAAGCAATCTATTGGGGAAGGCCCGAATGGCTGTTTCGAGCAAAAAATCAGAGCGGAAAAGACCGTAACGCTGGATCCAAACTGCCCTATGGGAGGGGCAAATGGTCACTGCTATTTGTAAGGAAACGGTGCTGCCTATTATTTAGTCAGCGCAATTTGTGCACCGAATAAATAATCAACACTCCACTCCATCTGTCATTCTCTCATCGACTCCTATTTCTACGCTTGCCTTAATGGCAAGGGTTAACCCTTCCACAATCATCTCTAGACTCATACTGGGTTCGTTTTTTAGGCGGGCGGCCTGCTTCGGAAGGTACGGCACATGGATAAAGCCGCCGCGGCGCCCTTTGCCTTCTTTTTTCATGAAATCCATGAGCCCATAAAAGACATGGTTACAGACAAAGGTTCCAGCCGAGTTTGATACCTGAGCAGGGATTCCCGCTGCCATAAGCCGCATTACGATGCGCTTGATGGGAAGAGTTGAAAAATAAGCTGCCGGGCCGTCCGGCACAATCATTTCGTCAATGGGCTGGTTGCCTTTATTGTCCGGAATGCGGAAGTCGTCGCAATTGATGGCAACTCGTTCAGGGGTAATGGCCATACGTCCCCCCGCCTGTCCAACGGCGATCATGAGCTGGGGATCAAACCGCTCGATGCCGCGCTTGATGGCCGAAAGCGCCTCATAACGGACTGTAGGGATCATAAGGGCATGCACGGGATGCTGTCCGTCAATCACTTTTCCATCAAGGCGTTTTACGGCTTCCCAAGCTGGGTTGATGGGTTCGCCGTCAAAAGGATCGAAGCCGGTCACTAAAATCTCCATAGTTTCTCCTTCCAATGCTAAGATGCGTAAAAAACTTATTTTATGGCTGATAACGTCTACTGTGCCAATCATATCTATAACGTGAACAAAATTTGCAAAAGCAAATCCGGTTCAGATGGGTCCAATTGCGAGGAGCTTCCGCCTCCACTGACGACGCAAGTCAGTTGTCTAGTGCAGTTATTTATAGTCTTCGAGGTTTCCCATTTACCTTTCAGCATGCCTCCATTGCATCCACAAAACACGGAAGTAAGCAATGGAAGCATGCTCTTGGGGAGATTGGCGTGATTCTTGCTTCGACCCGATTAATAACACTCCGTCACTTCCCACGCCCCCTGATCGGTATGGAGCAGTTCCTCTGCTTTTTCACTGAGGGGGCTGCCGAGAAATTCCGCATAGAGGGCTTCGATTTGAGGATTGCGATGACTGAGGCGCAGGGCCATTTTTTGGTCAAGGGCATAGAGACTTTGACCGCGCGCTTCGGCTCGCTCTTCATCATCGATGGAAATCGGCTGGCCACCGCCGCCGCTGCAGCCGCCGGGACAGGCCATCACTTCCACGAAGTCATAATGGACTTTTCCTGCTTTGATGGCTTCCAACAGGTGCCGCGCGTTGCCAAGACCGCTTACAACAGCGCAGTGCACGTCGGCACCGCCCAAGGTGTAGGTCCTTTCCCTGAGGGCCGGACCGGTGCGGATGTCGGCAAACAGGTCCGGATCGGGATCTTTTCCTGTGACTTCATAATAGGCTGTCCGCAGGGCTGCTTCCATGACGCCGCCTGTCACACCGAAGATAGTGCCAGCCCCTGTATGGGTTCCCATGGGATCATCGAGGGGTTCTTCCTTGAGCAGGTGGGGATAGATGCGATCCGCGTTCAGCATACGGATAAATTCCCGTGTCGTAAGGACGCAGTCCACGTCCTTACCATGCTGGGTCCGCATCGTGGGAAGGTCGCATTCTGCTTTTTTGGCAAGGCAGGGCATGATGGAAACGAGAAAGAGTTTTTCCGGCTCCGTTCCCAGTTTTTTTGCAAGCCAGGTCTTTGCGATGGCGCCAAACATCTGCTGCGGGGACTTGGAGGTTGACAGGCGGTCTGTCAGTTCCGGGAACTTTCCTTTGAGAAAGCGCACCCAGCCGGGGCAGCAGCTTGTAAATAGGGGGAATTTCTTTGTCTTACCGTTCTTAAATTTCTCGAGAAATTCGTTGGCTTCTTCCATGATGGTAAGGTCGGCCCCAAAGCACGTATCATAAACATAGCGAAAGCCCATACGGCGCAGGGCAGCGGCCAGTTTTCCCATCGGTGCTTCCTGGGGGGAAACTCCGTAGGCTTCACATAGGGCTGTGCGGACCGCCGGCGCGATTTGGACAATGGGAATGAGCTCAGGATTGGCAAGGGCACTGTAGACTTTATCCGTGTCATCCCGTTCCCGAAGGCCTGCCGTAGGGCAGTGGGTGATGCACTGCCCGCAGAGGGTGCAGTCCGAGTCCTTGATGACGCGGTTATGGGATACATCGACCGTGGTCCTTGATCCGGTGCCATCAACGTCCCAAATATGGACGGTCTGCATCTTGTCACAGACCTGGATGCAGCGCATACATTTGATGCATTTTTGATAATCTCGGTAGAGAGGGTAGGTTGTGGTCCAGGCTCCTCGCGCGCCTTTAGGCAGTTCCCGTTCGTAGGGAAGGGAAATGATGCCAAGGGAGTTTGCCAGACGCTGGAGCTGGCAGCTGCCGCTTCTTACACAGGTGGCGCACAGACAGTCATGCTGGCTTAAGATGAGCTCCACATTGATGCGGCGTGTTTCCCGGGCCCGCGGCGAATTGGTATGGACGACCATGCCCTCGACAACAGAACTGTTGCAGGCCGTAACCATAGCCGTTTCCCCTTCTACTTCAACGGAACAGACGCGGCAGGCGGCAATTTCGTTGAGCTCCTTGAGGTAGCACAGATGGGGGATGATGATTCCTGCTGATTTGGCTGCTTCAAGGATGGTCGTTCCTTCCGCAACGCGGACGGTTTGATTGTCAATGGTGAGTGTTACCATTCGGTTTGTCTCCCTCCTTTGAAGCTGCCAAAGCCAAAGTGATCACAGCGCAGGCAGCGGCTTGCTTCCTGACGGGCTTCTTCGGCCGTCATACCTTCTACAGGCAGGCTGAAGTCACCGGAACAGTCAGGTCTTCCGTGATACTTGAGATTGATGCGTCCGCAGGGCGGCGTGTTTGTAAAGTGGGCCGGCGGAATCTCGATATCGACCGAAATCTTGTGGTCAAAGCCGAGAAATGCGTCGATATTGGCTGCCGCGACTTTTCCCGCGGCAATGGCTCGGATGACCGTAGCCGGTCCAGAAACAGCGTCGCCGCCGGCAAAGATATTATTGAGGCCTGGTACGGCGCTTGACCGTTCGGCCTTGATGGCACCGTGATCTGTTGCCACGCCAATTTGTTCAAAGGGTTTTGTGACGATGGACTGACCAATGGCAACGATGACGTAGTCGCAGGGAATGCGCGTGAGGTCCGTCGCCGCGTTTCCCGGACGGGGCCGGCCATCGTGACCGTATTTCCCGATGATCTGGGGACGGGTCCATAGGGCTGCCACTTTGCCATCCCCATCCTTTTCGATGTGGTCAGGCGCTTCAAGGGGACGGATTTCACAGCCTTCTGCCATGGCAGCACTGATTTCTTCGGGTAAGGCCGTCATATCTTCGACACGGCGCCGGTAGAGGCAAATGACGCTTGCCGCACCAAGGCGTTTGGCCGTTCTTGTCGCATCCATGGAGACATTGCCGCCGCCGATGACGCAGATGCGTTTATCCGTAAAGTCAGGAATGATGTTTTCTCCAATGCCGCGCAGCATGGAGACGGCACTGATCACATTTTTGGCATCTTCTCCTTCGATGCGCAGCTTTTTGTCGCTGTGGGCACCGATGGCAATGTAAACAGCATCATAATCTTTCTGGATATTTTCGATCCCGACATCCTTTCCAATGGAGATGCCTGTATGGACATCGATACCCGTCCAAAGGATATGACTGATGTCACGGTCAAGGATTTCCGGCGGCAGGCGGTAATCAGGAATGCCATAGCGGAGCATCCCGCCTAGCTGGGGCCGCTGCTCAAAAATGGTACAGGAATGTCCCATGAGGGATAGGTAGTAGGCTGCCGTAAGGCCGCCAGGACCGCCGCCGATGATGGCAACTGTACGTCCCGTCGGTTTGGCACTTTTGGGCGGTGCCGCGGGTTTTGAATGGTCAATGGCAAAGCGCTTCAACCCGCAGATATTGACGGCATCGTCAACCATGCGGCGCCGGCAGTGGATTTCACAGGGGTGTTCGCAGACATAGCCGCAGACACCGGGAAAGGGATTGTCCTTACGAATGAGGGCGACAGCCTCGTCATAGCGCTTTTCCCGGATAAGGGCAATATAGCCCGGGACATCCACATGGGCTGGGCAGACCGAGACGCAGGGAACCGGATGGGTGAGTCCCGTAATGCAGCGGCCGCGGAGAATGTGCTCCTCGTAGTCGTCACGGAAGCCTTTGACTCCTTTAAGGACCATGACGGCAGCCTCGTAGCCAATGGCACAGTCCGCCGAGTCTGCAATGACTTTTGCCGTCCGCTCGATGCGGTCAATGGTTTCAAGTGTGGCCGTGCGGTTCATGACGGATTCAATCAGCGTTGCCAGCTGGCCCAGTCCAATGCGGCAAGGTACGCATTTCCCGCAGGTCTGGGCATGGCAGAGCCGCAGGAAACTGAGCGACATATCAATGGGACACAGACCGGGCGAACTGGCGCTGATGCGCCGCTCTATATCCCGGTAGAGCCCGCGCAGGACCACTTCGGCACTGGACGGGGTCTCAATGGACAGTCTTGTCATAGGATAAACCTCCCTTTTGAGGGGCACGGGGCACCTCCTCGTGGATGCATGCAGGGCCTTTTTCCCTCTCTTTGAAAAAAGACAATAAATAATCCGATAATTCGCAAAATAGTACAGCCCCATTATACACCAAAAACGAGAAACCGTTGTATATAAAATCTGGATAGACGATAGAAGCTGTCGAATCTTGTATAGAAAAATGCACAAGGCACTTCAGAAAAAGTACCTTGTGCAGGAAGTGTGGACAAACTCCCCAAGTCTGTCCGTCAGTAAAGCCACAGGGCTCCATTTTCCGCTCCGCTGACAATGCCGCGGTAGCGCTTCATAACGCCAAAAGCAGGGTGATTGGGCTTTTGGATTTCCTTTTTGCGCCGCTGGAGTTCTTCATCTGAGATTTCCACTTCGAGAAGATGCTGGTTGAGGTCGATGTGGATCATATCCCCGTTTTTGACGCAGGCAATGGGCCCGTCATCCCAGGCTTCAGGTGAAATGTGCCCGACGCAGGGACCGCGGGAGGCACCGGAAAAACGGCCGTCCGTGATCATGGCGACAGATTTTTGAAGGCCCATGCCGATGAGCATAGCCGCGGGAATGCTCATTTCCCGCATGCCTGGTCCGCCTTTGGGCCCTTCATAACGGATGACGAGTACGGACCCCGGTTTGATGTCCTTATGGAGAAAGGTTTCCATCACTTCTTCTTCGGAATCAAAAACGACGGCAGGACCGCGGTGAACGAACATGGCGGGGTCGACGCCGCTTTTCTTGACTACGGCACCCTTTGGGGCCAGGTTCCCGTAAAGCACGCTGTAGCAGCCCTTTTCAAATAGGGGATCTGTCAGATCGTGGATCACGTTCCGGTCAATGGGTCCTGTAAAGGCATCAAGGGCCTCGCCTAAGGTGCCGCCCATGGCAAGAGGCACATCCTTGTGAAGGAAGGGTGCGATGGTCTTGAGCGTTCCTAGGGATCCACCGGCTTTGCCGTAGTCAACCATATTGTATTGGGAGGCCGGTTTAAATTTCGCGATGACCGGGACCTGTTCCTGGATCTTATCGAATTCTTCCAAGGTAAGGGGAACCTCGGAGACGGAGGCAATGGCCATGATGTGGAGGGCAAAGTTGCTGGAACCGCCCGTTGCCGACGTGTGGAGGATACCGTTTTCAAGGGATTTTTTGGTAAGGAAAGCGCGTGCTGTGATTTTTTCCCGCGTGAGAGTGACAATCCGTTCTCCCACATCACGGGCCTGTTTTACCTTCTGGGAGACGCAAAAGGGCATTGTCGCCGACCCAAAGGGGGCAAGACCAATAGCTTCCGTAAAGACGGCCATGGTATTTGCCGTGCCGTACATGGAGCAGGTACCGCAGGATGCACAGATATTCTGGCGGAAACGGGAGAAAGTCGTTTCATCGATTTTCCCGGCCCTGTAGGCTCCAATTGACTCCTTGAGGTCCGGTGTAGCATAGGTGATGCCATTTTCCTCATAAGGGAGCATGGATCCTGGAGTCAAAAAGAGGCTCGGCAGGTCAAGGGAAGCGGCTGCCATGAGCATTGCAGGGACAATCTTATCACAGGCACACAAAAAGACGAGACCATCAAAATTGTGGGCCCGTACCATGGTTTCGATGGAGCCCGCAATGAGGTCGCGCGAAGCCAGTACATACTGCATACCCCTTAGCTGGGCCATGCCGTCGCAGGGAGCGGGGACCGTAAATTCAGCCGGCGCACCGCCAGCGGCCCAAACGCCTTCTTTAACATATTGGGCCAGCTCCTTTAAGGGTTTGTGCCCGGGATTGACATCGTTCCAGGAATTGACAATGCCGATGATGGGCTTTTTAAGGTCCTTGTCGCGATAGCCCGCGGCGTTCATGAGACCGATATAATAGGCTTCCGCATTGGGATCGATGAGAGTCATAACTGGTTCCTCCTTGTGGTACGGGATTGATTATCTTTAGTGTAGCCGAAAACGGAGCTTACGTAAAACAGAAGGTTCCTACATAGACCACAGGGTAAAACCTGTGATAAAATAAAAAAGGAAAGGAGGGAGGTCCATGCAAACTTCCTATGAAATGTTCCTCCTTGCTGCAAAGACGCTCAATTTTACCAAGGCGGCCAGCCTTGCCCACATTACGCAGCAAAGTTTCAGTGAACATATCAAAAAGCTTGAAAAAGAAGTTGGAACCGTGCTTTTTACGCGGTCTCCCCGCGTTGCACTCACCGAATCGGGCCGCATTTTTTACGAAACCGTACGGCAAATGGATCTTATCGAACGCCGCTGCTTGGTGCACTTAAAGGAGCGGGAAGCCGGAACGCGGGGACATGTGCGTCTTGGCACCAATGCGGCACGGGCCAAATGTTTTCTCCCCGATCTTTTGGAGCGGTATCATAAGGCCTATCCCGCCGTTACGGTGGAGACCGTGCTCGGGGATACCAGGGAACTGGAACCCCTTCTTGGGGAGGGACGCCTTGACGTGCTGCTTGGTGTGGACTGTACGGAGTCGGCGCTGTTTCACCGCATCCCCGTCGGGACGGAGGCACTTTACCTTGTCGGAAATCGAGAGTATGTAAAAGGACATCTCAAAAAAGGACGGGCAGTCACGCTTCAACCGGGGAGTGTGGTGAGTCTTCACGATTTTGAGAATCTCACGATCCTTGGAAAAGAAAAGCGAAGCACTGTTTATTCCCGGGTTACGGAGGTCCTTAAACGGGAAGGCCTCTTTACGGCCCCACTTTTTTCCATCAGTGATGATGAGACCCAATTTGAATTGGCACGGCGTAAATTAGGGGTGACCTTTTGTTCACAGCTGCATTTGACTTCCCTTTTTGACGCAAAGGAAGCCCCCCTTACGCCGCTTTCCGTAAAGGAAATCACGGATACGCTCCGGACGGACCTTGTAACGGCTAAGGCTCCTTACGAGGCTCCTTATCTGACGGCCTTTTTGGAGGAAAGCCGCCGTGTCCTACAGGAAAAATATGCGGAAATCCGGAAATTCATGGCAAAAAAGGGCTGAATTTCTGACAGTTTTAATTCCTATCAAACAGTATGGATTTTTTTTGAAATTTATAGTAAAATGGTATGGCAAGAGTCAGAAAGAATGCTTTTGGAGGAACCACGTCATGAAGATCTCAACAAAAGGTCGGTATGCCCTGCGTCTCATGCTGGATCTTGCCATGAATGGCAAGGAAAACTTTGTTCCCATCCGCAGTGTATCCGAACGCCAGGAAATCTCCGAGAAATATTTGGAGCAAATCATTACTGCCCTCTCCAGAGCCAAACTGGTCAAGAGCGCTCGTGGCGCCCAAGGCGGCTATAAGCTTGTCAAGGCACCGGAAGAATATACGACGGGAGAGATCCTGCGCGCTGTCGAAGGATCCCTTGCCCCTGTGGCCTGTCTGGAACCGGGCCATACAGTCTGTGCCCGCGCCAAAAAATGTATTACCCTGAATTTGTATAAGGAAATCCAGGAAGCCGTGGATTCTGTCGTAGATCGTACGACGCTGGCGGACCTGGTGGCCCAGCAGGAGGCGCAGGATAAAGCGTAACTGTTTTTGGCCAGCCCAAAAATCAGGCTGATTTGATGAAGTTACATGGCCCCATTGCTTTCGTTGAAATATATGGAAGCAATGGGGCCATGTCGATTCGTAGGAGGGTCCGTCTCACGTTTGGGGATCCCTTACGCCTGGGCGCTCCCCCTCCTAACCACGTGTCGTCACCTTCCGCGCCCAGCTCATCAAAGCGGAAACTTTTTGCAATCTTCGGCCCATATGGGCCCAGCTGCTTTGTCGCCCACACTCCCAACCTCCTAGACGTACCGGCCTCTGGCCGCAAGGAAACTCACGCGTCGTCGATTCGGAGAACTTTCGCGCAACAGCTCCCGCGTCGCTGCGCTAGCTGGTTGCTGGCGTCTCAGGTCCGTCGTCGTCGGTGGAAGCGGGGCTCCTCGCAATTGGACCCGTCTGAGCCAAATTCGCAAAAAGCAAATGAAAGAAAAGCCCGTAAGGCAAAAGAGAGTAACGCGCGGCCACAAAGCGTCCCGACCGGAGGGGGCCGAATCAATTTTTCGATAACACGGTCCTGCAACCGGCTATGGAGCAAGAGGTCCATACGCAGCGGTTTTGGCCCATCGAAAAATGCTCCTCGCTAGCCGTTCGTAAGGAAACGTCGGCCACAAACCGGCCTCCTCATCCACCACCCAACAAGCCTGCTTGTTACAATCCTGCTAAGAAAGATTGTCTGCAACATCGTCATACACGAAAACGTATCCGTTACTTTTGCATCCGCCGGAGTCTAATTAGGCGGATGTAAGGGATAAAAGGGCTCTGCGCTCCCTGGATAAGCGCCTGTCACGATCTCTCGCTTCGCTTTTTCAAAGGCGCCAAGGAAGCTTGCGAATCGATCGGCGATGCGCTTACCGCCCTGGCGGGGCGGAACGGCTTTCGCCGTCTCCAAGGCAAAAAGACCGTGACGTGAGCCCTGAATAGAACGTAGATACGAGTTCGGTTCTGGGCTTTTTGTAGGTTGAATCCGTTAGCGTAGTTAGTCTGATATGGGGGAATATTTATCCGATGGGATCTTTATCCATTCTATCCATATGATTATGATTACAATGAAATTAAGAAATGATTTCCTTCGTTTAAGCACTGCCCGCCTTTGTGTTTTGCCTCTGAGCTCGACTCGTAGAGTCGAGCCGCTCCACCAGGGCGGGGGACCAAAAGCCGCATGTTGCCTCATTAAAATGAGGCAAGCGTGCCCTTTTGGTGGTGGATGAGGAGCGTAGCGACGTTTCCTTACGAGCGAAAGCGAGGCATATCCGCCCGGGTTTCGAAGGTCGCTTTTGGAGCGGAGCGAAAGTCCGAAAAACATGTTTAAGGACGGATTTAATTCGGCGCCCAGTCCGAAGGACACGGTTTGGCGCCGACGTTATGGCCTTTTCTCCATTTTCCTTTTTCGAATAGGGCTCCAGATTGGCCCCGATGCTGGGAAAAACGCGAAGCAGGCTGACGACGTCGTATAATATTGTCATCCAACCCTCTATTTTCTCTTGCGTGAATTTAGGGAAAGGGCTATAATACTAACTATTGGGGCATTAGCTCAGCTGGGAGAGCGCAAGGTTCGCAATCTTGAGGTCAGGGGTTCGATCCCCCTATGCTCCACCAATTTGGAAGATTCCCCAACTCGTGTTACGGGTTGGGGGTTTGTTTTTTATAGGAGGAAAGATGCTGAAAAAGGTTCCCTTTTTACTGATGCTAAGCGCTTCCTTGATTGCTTTTTCAGCGCCTCTTCCTTGCGTCAGAGCAAAGGAGGCCCCTAAAAGCGTGCCCCTTGAGGCGCCTTTTTCCTACGAAGGCGCGCTGTGGCGTCTTGACGCAGAAAATGCACCTGGACTTCCGCGCAATTATAGGACCTGTGATGATGCTTATCGGGCAATCCCTCCTCGCTACGCAAAGGAAGCTTCTTCCCGTATTCCCAGCTGCAAAGGACTGTCTGAGCTCCATATCTCAGGATCCAGCCAGTACTCTGAAAAAGGACTCGATGCAATCCTTGCAGATCTTCGAAATAGAACCCAAGGACCTATTGTCCTTGTTGACCTGCGACAGGAGAGCCATGGCTTTGTGAATGGAATGCCCGTAAGCTGGTATGGGAAACGGAATTGGGCCAACAGGGGAAAGGGACACTTTGCTGTACTTGCTGATGAAGCGCAGCGTATCCACGCCCTTCAGGGACAGGACGTGACCCTTGTGCGTCTCAAAACGGATAAAAGGTCTGCTTCAACCATGACCGTGGAGGCGGGTCAGGTGCTTACGGAAGCGGAACTTGCTGCTCAAAAAGGAGTGATGTATGTCCGCTTTACAGCAACAGACCATCTGTGGCCTGATGCAGGGGAAATTGAGCGGTTCCGCCGTTTCGTAAAGACTTTGCCTAAGGACGCCTGGCTTCATTTTCACTGCGTTGCCGGTGAGGGACGAACAACGGCCTTCATGACCATGTATGATATGCTGAAAAATCCCGATGTCCCCTATGAGGATATTGTCCTGCGCCAGCTGCGGATTGGCGGCGTCTATACGCCTTTTCTCGGAAAGGGCCTTTCAACGTGGAAAAAGCCCTATTACAGGGCAAAGAAGAGGGGGCTTGAAGCGTTTTATCGAAAGCTTCATAAGACGCAGGTAACCGATTGAGATATTTCATAATCCAGAGGGGAGGGACGCTGGACTGCATGAACCGCGTACTCCCCTAGGAAGGGTTTCCTTTTACGCAGGAAACCCTTTTTTGTCGCTCTATGGACGCCCTTACCCTATGATATAATCGTGGTGAAAGATTATTTTATCAATTGTTTGCTGAATTTTTCGACGAAACAGGACTTTCCTGAAAAAAGGAGGAACCAGAATCATGACACCGGACGAAAAAGCGCGCTATTATGGGCGCATGGAAAAAAACTTTCCCCAGTTTCTAAAGGCTATGGAGCGGCTTGTGGCGGTCCCGAGCTATCTTAAGGAAGACGATGACTATCCCCATGTGCCGGCCATCAAGAAGGTTCTTGATGAAACCATGGCCCTTATGAAGGACCTGGGGTATCGTACGTATGCCGATCCAGACGGTTACTATGGATGGGCGGAAATTGGTGAAGGCGATACCCTGATCGGTGTTTTAGGGCATCTTGACGTGGTCCCGCCAGGGCTCATCGATGATTGGAAGAGTGATCCCTTTACAGTGAACTACCGCGACGGTAAGGCCTATGGCCGCGGCGTTCAGGATGATAAAGGCCCAACCTTGACTGCTGTCTATGCCGTTAAAGCTCTTCTTGACGAAGGATTTACCCCCAATTACCGTCTGCGCTTTATTTTTGGCACCGATGAAGAAAACCTCTGGCGCGGCATCAAGGTCTATATGGAAAAAGAGGAAAAACCGGATTTTGGTTTTACGCCTGATTCCATTTTCCCCCTTATCCATGCTGAAAAAGGGGTCCTTGAATATACACTCCATGCGCCGAACGAAAGTGGTCTCACCTTTAAGGCCGGTGATGCCTATAACGTCGTTCCCAGCTATGTCAAGGCTCCTAAATCGCAGGCCCTCATAGAGGCCCTGAAGAATCTTCATTATGAATACCGCGATGAAGGGGAGACCGTGGGCATTCTTGGTAAAGGGATGCATGCCCAGTTTGCTGAAAAGGGTGTCAATGCCATCCATCGCTATCTGCTTGCCCTTGAGGCCATGGGATACCCGACGAAGGCGGCCCGTTTTGTGAAGGACAATCTGGAGGGGCATCTTTTTGCAGAACCTATTTTTGGTGATGTCAAGGATGACGCATCCGGTGAGCTCAAATTCAACCTCGGTAAGATTGAACTTACGGAAAAAGAAGAAATCCTGTCCATCGATATGCGCATTCCCGTGACCTATCCAAAGGAAAAGGCGGTTGAAGCCATTACGCAAAAAGCGGCTGAATACGGCTTTACCTATCATGAATTTGACTGGTTGAAACCGGTCTATCTGCCCCTTGATTCGCCTATCATCAAAAAGCTCATGGATAGCTATGTTGAAGCGACGGGTGATACGGAGCATAAACCCCTTTCCAGCGGCGGCGCCACCTATGCCCGTGCCATGGATAACTGTGTGGCCTACGGCATCATCCTTCCCGGCGTTGAAAAAAGTGAACACATGCCAAATGAAAATATGGTTGTTGATGATTATAAAACGGCGATGAAAATCTACATCCACACTTTTGTGAATTTCAACCGCTGATGCCTCCTCTTGCTTCCTGTTTCCGTACAAATAGAAAGAAGGGTCCTTATGTCAGACGTACAAGCAAAGAAAAAGAAACAAATGCTGAGCTCTTATTCCATTGTATTTTTAGTCCTGATCGTTGTCGCTATCCTGACTTGGTTTGTCCCTCAATCCGTTGTCGTTAAAAATAACGGGACAAAGGAAATCATTTACAACGCCATTATGGTCGAAGGCAAAGTCGTGACCGGACAGGGCCTGCAGCCCATGGGCCTGTGGGACATCCTCATGGCGCCGATCCGGGGCTTTGTCAAGGCCGCTCCTGTTGGCTTTGCCATCCTTATGGCCGGAAGCTTCCTGCACCTCATGAACCATGTCGGAGCCATGAATTCGGCCATTGGCTGGCTCCTCAAACGGTTTACGGGAAAGGCCCTGATCATCGTTCTCATGTTTGTTTCTGCCTTATTTGGCGCGGTCTATGGACTGTGGGAAGAAATCCCGGCTTATTCCATGGTCGTCGTTCCCCTTTTTGTACTTGCCGGGTATGACGTCATTACTGGGATCGGTGTCCTTTTTGTCGGGGCTACGGCGGGCAATATGGCAAGTATTGTCAACCCCTTTTCCTTGGGGGCTGCCGTAGGGGCCATTGGAACCGATGGACTGTCCATGGGCAGCGGCATGCTGCTGCGTATTGTCATTTTCTTCGTCCTTTATGTTGTGGGGCTCGTCTATATGCTCCACTATGCCGACACGGTCAAAAGGGATCCAACAAGATCCATCGTCCACGGTCTTGATATCAAGACCCTTGTTGATGAAGATCACAAAATGGAAGAATTTACGAGCCGCAAAGCTTGGTCCATCACCCTGCTGGTGGTCATTATCCTGGCCCTTGTCTGCGGGTACATGCCTTGGGACGCCATCAAGTTTGCTGACGGCAGCACCATGAAGGACGTGGTGAATCTGCCTTTCCGCAGCTTGGCCAAGGTCCCTATCCTGGGTGAACTGTTTGGCGCGGGTCATTATACGGAATTTGGCGATTGGTACTTTGATGAATTTGCCTTTGTCTTCCTTGTTGGTGCCTTGCTCTTGGGGCCCATCAACAAGATTCCTGAACCGGAATTTGTTCGCGAATTTGTTGCCGGTGCCCGTGAAATGCTGGGCGTTGTTCTCGTCCTCACCGTGGCAAACGGGATTTCTGTCATCATGGGCAGCAAAACGGCCGGTATGAGCGTAACGTTCGTGTACTGGATCCAGAATGCCCTTCAAGGTGTTCCCGGCTGGGCTTTTGCCATTGCAGCCGCCCTTGCTTATGTGGGCATTGGGTTCTTTATGCAGTCGACAAGCGGTGTTGCCGGCATTACTATGCCGATTCTTGGTGCCGTAGCCTATGCGCTTTTCCAAAGTGCTCCCATTGGTTCCATTGGTGGACAGGTCATGCTGATTGCTGCTTTTACGATTGGTCTTAACTTTACGAGTGCAATCTATCCCAGTGCGACCAATATGGGGACCCTTGAAATCTATCAGATTCCCTATGATCGGTATCTGTCCTTTATGCTGAAAATTGATATGGTTATGCTTATTGTCGGTATCGCGATTGTGTCCGTGGCACCGATGCTGGGCATCTTGTAAGTCATTTTTTGGCGCTGCGGAAGCTGCGCCGCAATTAGGTGAAGGTGAGCCCCTTGCTCTTTGGGAAAAGTGGGGCTCATTTTTTTATGAAACGAAAGAGGGAAATTTTTGCGATTTTCCCATCAATTATGTCCTATCACTTTTATTCTTGTGACAGATAGGGTATACTTTTATCTATCGCATATTTTTTTAGAGAGAAAAGAAAATCGAGGGGGACTTTTTTATGAACATCGTTATGGAACTTGCGCTGATTTTCGGCGTTTGTCTCGTTGGGGTCATAGTGGCATCCATCATGCCCTTTGCCGTCCCATACAGCGTCATCAGTCTGCTCATCCTGATGACCTTGCTGTATCAAAAGGCCATCAAGCCCTATCAGATTGAAAAAGCAAGCCGCTTTTTCATCGAAAATATGGGCATCTTTTTTGTACCGGCCGTCGTGGGCACGATGGAATACGTGGAGACGCTGAAAAACTATCTGCTGCCCTTTTTGGTCATTACGCTTGTGACAACGCCGCTGATTTATTTTGTGACGGGGTGGACTGTTCAGCTGATGCTGCGCCATAGGGAAAAGAAGGGAGTTCGTCATGCTTGAAAACGTGACAGCCACGCCTTTTCTTGGCCTTTTCCTCATCCTTGTCTGTTGGATCATTGGTGTCAAACTGCAGAAAAAGACAGGGTGGCTCGTCTGCAATCCTGTGCTGACGTCTTCCTGTATGATTGTCCTCATTCTCATGGCAACCGGCATTCCTTTGGACCATTTTCGTACCGGTGGCTCGCTTATTTCCATGCTCCTAGGTCCTGCCACAGCTGTGCTTGCTCTTACGATCTATCGGCAGAAAGCTATTTTGCATGAACATTTCCTGCCCATCCTCATCGGCTGCGCCTTTGGCAGTCTTGTCAGCATTGCCGCGGCCGTTGCCCTTTGCCATCTTTTTGGGACCAATTCCATTTTTTCGGCGTCCATGCTTCCTAAGAGCGTTACGACAGCCATTGCGCTGGGAATTTCCGAAAGCGGGGGCGGGATTCCCGGCATTACGGCAGCTGCTGTTGTCATTACGGGGATAGAAGGGGCCGTTCTGGCTCCCTTTCTGGCCAAACATTTCAAGATTACAGATCCCGTTGCTGAAGGCGTTGCCATCGGGGCCTGCAGCCATGCCATTGGCACGATGAAGGCCTTGGAAATTGGTAAGATCCAAGGGGCTATGAGCTCCATCTCACTTTGTGTCTGCGGGATTGTTACGACGGCGCTGGCGGTTGTGTTTATGTAAATATGGAATCGGCCCCAAAATTGGGCCGATTCTTCAAAATGACGTGCCTCCATTGCTCAACCTCTTATTTTAAGGTAGCAATGGAGGCATGTCGATTCGTACGACGTTTCGTTACTGATTGGGGGATCGCTTACGCCTGGGGGCTTCCTTTCCTACCCATGTGTCGTCACTTCCAGCGCCCAGCTTATCAAAGCGGAAGCTTTTTGCAATTTTCAGTCCATATGGGCCCATCTACTTTGTCGCTCGCGCACCCAACCTCCTAGACGTACCGGCCTCTGGCCGCAAAGAAACTCACGCGTCGCCGATTTATTTTTGGTGGCGCCGCTTCGGAGAACCTTCGCGCAACAGCTCCCGCGTCGCTGCGCTAGCGGATTGCTGGCGTTTCAGGTCTGTCGTCGTCGGTGGAAGCGGGGACTCCTCGTATCTGAACCCATCTGAACCGAATTTGCAAAAAGCAAATGGAAGAAAATACCGGAAGGGAAAAGATTATAAGGCAAATAACACGGAGGCAAAGATTGTAAGGAAAAAACATAAAAGAAGCCCAAAACCGGACGTAGAGGCAGGTTCGGTTTTGGGCTCTAACTTTTATTTGATTTTTGTGAGAGGCTGGTCTCTTTGAAATCGGGGGGCCGAAACCAGAAATTTTCCATAAGTATTGATCAACATAATTTCCCGGCTTTGGTGATGGATGAGAAGCTATGCGCCATATCCTTGCAAGCGGCAGTGAGGACCATTTGCCCGGGTCCCAAGCCCGCTTTGAAGCGAAAGCGGAAGGGCGCAGGGACATGTTTCCAGGCGAATCATTTCGGCCCCGTTCCCCCATGAGGGGCCGGTTTGGGTCCGTGCCTTTGAGGCTGTTCCCTCCCATTTTTGCCTGACAGCTCCCGTCCTCATCCAATCAGCTCAATCCTTGGGCTGACTTATTTTTTCCCCCAATCTCCAAACTTGCAATATAACGCTCCAAAGCATTGATGTAGCTTGTGCCAAGGCGGCTCAGATGAATCTTTTTGTGGGTAATATAGCCAATATGGATGGTATCTTCCTCATCTAGGGGAACGGCAATGATGGATTCACCATTGAGGCGTTTATCAATGACGCCGCTGCAGACGGTATAGCCATCAAGACCAATCAGCAGGTTAAAGAGCGTAGCCCGGTCAGTGACGCGGATATTCTTTTTTCGTACGACGGTACTGAAAATCTCTTCCGAAAAATAAAAGGAGTTATGGTCCCCTTGAACGTAGGAAAGGTAGGGATATGGTTCCAGTTCTTCCATGGAGACCTTATCTCGATCATGGAGGGGATGGGTATTGGAAATGAAGATGTGGGGGGATGTCGAAAAGAGCTCATGGAAGACGAGGTCGTGGGTCTTGAAGAGCTTTTCCAGGACGGAACGGTTGAAGTCGTTCATATAGAGGATGCCGATTTCACTTTTCATATCCGCCACATCACGGATGATTTCATAGGTCTGTGTTTCCTGAAGACTAAAATCGTAGGTGTCGCGGCCGTATTCCTTGATGAGGTCGACAAAGGCATTGACCGCAAAGGAGTAGTGCTGGGTCGAAACACGAAATTCCTGCTTGCCGCCGGCTTGGGTCTTATAGTGGGATTCAAGGAGTGCGGCTTGTTCCAGGACCTGACGGGCATAGCCTAAAAAGATTTCCCCATCATGGGAGAGAAGGACCCCTTTGTTGGTCCGTTCAAAGATCTTGATGCCCATTTCATTTTCCAGTTCCTGTACGGTTTTCGTAAGGCTTGGCTGGGAGATGAAGAGGGCCTTGGCAGCGCCGCTCAAGGTACCTGCTTCGGCAATGGCGACGATATAGCGCAGCTGCTGGAGGGTCATGACATCTTACTCCTTTCTGGTGCTGCCATTGGGAAGGAGTTTGACAACGACAGTGACTGGAGTCCCCAAGGTTTTGCGGATCCATTTCATCAGGGCGTTTAGCTGCTTCATTTCAATGAGGGGATCCTTGCGGGCAATGAGAGTGAGCTGGGCCGCTTCATCTAGGTCGCGGGCCTCCACATCGAGGATATCCCCCATGTGGGGATGATCCAGGCTTTCGGCGATGGCCACAATAACTGCTGCCCGCGTCAGGTCTTCAATATCCTTATCCGTGATCAGTTTCCGGTAAGGTTTGTTGCGCAGGTAGGAGCGGTTTACCCCGTGGTGCCATGCGGCAATGATGGAGGCAAAGACGATGTCCATATGGCTCATGCCAAAAAGTCGGGCATTTTCAATGATGTAGCCGCTGTGCCGTGTGTGGTTGTAGTAATTGATGGTAATCCCTGTATCGTGAAGCAGGGCCGCTGTTTCCACAAGGTCCCGCCAGCGTTTTTCCGGCAGCTTGTGAAAGCGCTTCCAGCCATCAAAGATTCGCAGGGCAAAGCGGGCCACAAGACGGGCATGTTCCTCATCTGGCACATATTGATGAATCATGTCGTTGCGGCTCGTTTCAAGGATGTTAGGCGTAATGAGGGGCATGTTTTCGTGCTGGTGCCGGTATTCGCAAAAGAGGCCTTCCCGGAGCCCACAGCCGGAGATGATGAGTTTTTTAGAATTGCATTTGTCTGCCAGGGCCTTGATGATGGAGCTGCCAGCGACGATGACGTCTGCCCGGTCGCTTGAAAGGCCGGGAATGCGCCGGCGCATCCCCGGCGGTGTCGAGAGGAGCCCTTTGTACCAAATCGCAAAATCGGCTATATCAAATTGGAAGTTATGCAGCTTGGCCGTAAAGTACTTGATCCGCTTTTCTTCCACTTTCCCAATGGAACGGGCCGTACCACCTACGCCGACAAGGGGCAGTCCGCAGCCAGTTAGCCAAGGCGTTTTTTTCATCTGTTCGGCAATGAGCTTCTGCATGGTCTTCATGTCTTCGCGGCCGCGCATAGAGCCCTGCCGGCTTTGCTTTGTCAGGTTGACGCAGCCAATGGGCAGACTGACGGAATCAATGAGCTTCCGCTTTCGGACGAGGATGACTTCTGTCGAACCGCCTCCTAGGTCAAAAATCACAGCATCTTCTACATTGATGGTATTGACGACGCCAACGTAACTCATAAAGGCTTCCGTCTTGCCCGAAATGATATCCAGATCGACACCGGTTTTTTCCTTGACGGCCCGTGTCAGTTTCATGCCGTTTTTTGCGTTCCTGATGGCGGCTGTGGCTACCGCAACCATATCTGTTACGTGGAAGAAACGGCACATGGAAGCAAAGCCCCGGATGCAGTCGATGGTGCTCGTGAAGGCCTCTTCCGTCAGATATCCCTGGGGATCGGTCTTAAGCGCCAGACGCAAGGGATCTTTCTGGTTATAGACGAGGTGGCTCCCTTTTTGGCTTGAGATTTCCATGATGACAAGCCGTGCCGAGTTGGAACCCACGTCTATGATTCCGATTCGTTTCATATTGTTTCTCCTATGGAAGTTTGCTTTTCTTTTCCTCTATACTAGCAGTACCCTGTAAAGAATCGGTAAATTATTCGATGAAGGGAAGAAAACGTGCTACAATGAAAAGAAAATGATAGATTACTGTTAGTATAACACGATTTCCAGGCGGTGTGACAGGTTTTCCGCCGATACCCATAAGATTGAGACGGGAGGCATACTATGGCAAAGAAAAAACAGCTGGCTGCCATCATCCATTTAGGCTCGGAGCGGGTCACGATGCAGCTTATTGAGTACACTGACCTTTATGCTGTGACCATCCTTGATGAAGCCAGTCAGACTGTTCGTCTGGGCGAAGAGACCTTCAAGACGGGGCGTATCTCAACCGAGACGATGCGGGCTCTTATTGATATTTTGAAGGGCTTCCGCCGTCTCATGAAGGATTACGGGATCAAGGACTATGTCCTTGAAGCAACGACCGCTGTGCGGGAAGCCCGGAATCGAACGTTCTTTTTGGATCAGGTCCTTGTGAAAACGGGCTTTGTCATGGACGTGATCAACCTGCCCCAGGAAATCTTTCGAAAGATTGCGTCCCTCAGCTACCATTTGGAATCCCATAAGAAAAAGGTGGAACATAAAGGCGGACACCTTCTTGTGGATCTATCGAGCGGAGCCATGGGCTTTACCTATGTGCGCAGGGGAGAGATGGAATATCAGCAGAACCTGCATGTGGGGCTGATCCGTATGAAGGAATACTTCACGCGCAATGAACAGTCCAGCATCCATTTTGGGGAGGCCCTGCGGGAGTATATTCGGGCCAATCTTTTTCCTGTCATGCAGGAACTGGAAAATAAGCCCGTCGAGAGCATGTTCATCAGCGGCGTTGAATCAAGCTATTTGCCGCGGATCTTGAAAAAAAAGCCGGACAAAAAGGGCCTTATCAAGGTTGGGGCAGGGGACCTTGAGGAAATCCTCCTGCGCCTTAGAAGTCTTTCCCCCCGCCAGCTGACAAAGGTCTATGCCCTATCTGAGGAAGAAGCAGATTTGGTCCTTCCGGCGGCAACCCTTTATGAGGAACTGATCCGGGCGGCTGGATCGCCTTTTGTCTATATCGTGACCAATCGTTTCATTGACGGGATCCGGGCCCTTTATATTGCCCGCCAGAAAGATCCAGCCTTTATGGCGTATATGCAGAGCATCCAGATGAGCCAAATCCGAGGTGTGGCCCGCCGTTTTGGAACCAATCTTGTCCATGTGGGCCTTGTAGCAGATCTTTGTGAAGCTATCTTCAAAACGGTCGCCAAAAGCGAGGGCCTCGACGGGGCTGACCTCCATCTGCTCCGCGCTGCCGCCCTGCTCCATGGTGTGGGTAAGTTCTTTTCCCTGCGTGCGGGGAAGCTATACAATTATGAGCTGATCCAAGCAACGGACTTTTTGGGATTTGGGCCCGACGCGCAGCAGACCATTGCGTCCGTATCCTATCTCTTTTCCCTGCCGTCGCCTGACGCCCTGTCGCCAGAAGCCTACGACCGGGAGATTTCTGCAACTCCCGCGGTGGCTAAACTGGCAGCCATCCTGCGTCTTGCCGATGCCCTTGATGTCAGCCGCAAGCAAAAGATCACAGGCTGCCGGACCGTAATGAAGGAAAATCAATTCCGCGTCATTGTCACAAGTCGCGAGGATCTTTCCCTCGAGCGCTGGACCTTTGAAAAACAGAGCGGATTTTTTGAAGAAGTTTTTGGCCTTACGCCAATCCTGGAACAAGTGGAAAGGTGAGTGGAACCCTTATGGATCTCAAGAAGCCAGAATATTATATCAATCGGGAACTGAGCTGGCTGAAATTTAACCTCCGCGTCCTGCGTGAAGCTGGCGTCAGGACCCTGCCTCTTTTGGAACGTCTTCGTTTTGTGGCCATTTCTGCTTCAAACCTTGATGAGTTTTTCATGGTCCGTGTAGCCGGTCTTGTGGGCCGCGAGGAATCAGGAATCGAACGCCCCGACATTGCCGGACTTTCCACGCGGGAGCAGCTTACGGCTATTGCGGCAGCTGCCCATAGTGAAATGAAACTCAAGTACCGCTATTTCTTTGCCCTTGTAAAGGAACTGGAAAAGTATGCCATTTCCTTTTCCCGGGTGGAGGATCTTTCGGGAAAGGCGCGGGAAAGCCTTGAACGGTACTACAAGGAAATGGTCTTTCCGGTTCTCACGCCCATGGCCATTGATGCGTCACGGCCCTTTCCTTTTCTTGCCAATAAGTCCCTTAATATCGCCCTTGAACTGCGGGATGCCAAGGACATCCGTAAGATCGCCTTTATTCAGGTGCCGAGCGTCTTGCCCCGTGTCATCCCTGTGAAGGGGGCGGGGGATGAAAAATCCTTCGTTTTCTTGGAAGACCTCATCATGGCACACTGCGGGGAGCTCTTCAAAGGATTGAGCGTCCTTGATGCGGTACCTTTCCGCATTACTCGTGACTCGGATCTTGAGGTTGATGAAGATGAAACCCACGACCTCATGAAGGAAATCGAACGGTCTTTAAAGAAACGCAAAAGAGGGAGTGCCGTTCGGCTTGAAATCAATCCGGAAAAGGGTTCCTTCCTACAGGACTTCCTTAAGCAAGAACTTGACCTTGTGGACGAAGAGATCTACGAAGTGCGGGGCCCGCTGGACCTTACCTTCCTTTTTGGCTTCATCAGCCAAAAGGGGATGGAGTCCCTATGCTTCAAGCCCTATACGCCCCAAGTACCAGCTGAACTGACGCCCGACCTTTCCCTTTTTGACCAGATCCGGGACCATGATATTTTGCTCCATCACCCTTATGAAAGTTTTGATCCTGTCGTCAATCTCATCCGGGATGCAGCCGAAGATCCCAAGGTCCTTGCCATCAAGCAGACTTTGTACCGTGTCAGCGGGAATTCACCCATTGTCGCGGCCCTTGCCAAAGCGGCGGAAAACGGCAAGCAGGTGACGGCCCTGGTGGAACTGAAAGCCCGCTTTGATGAAGAAAACAATATTGTCTGGGCGCGCCGTCTGGAACGCGCCGGCTGTCACGTCATCTATGGCCTTGTAGGGCTGAAGACCCATTCCAAGATCACTCTCATTGTGCGTAAGGAAGAAACCGGCATCAAACGGTATGTCCATTTGGGGACGGGAAACTACAACGATAAGACGGCCAAGCTCTATACGGACTTTGGCCTTCTCACGGCAAACGATGAATTTGGGCAGGATGCCTCTGCCTTTTTCAATGTCCTTTCCGGTTATTCCGAGCCGCCCACCTTCCACAAGCTCATCATGGCTCCCTTGGGCCTGAGGGAACGGATGACCGAACTGATTGATCGGGAAATTGCTCATGCCAAGGCGGGAAAGGAAGCCTATCTCATTGCCAAGATGAATTCCCTGATCGATCAGCCCATGATCGAAAAGTACTATGAGGCCTCCCAAGCTGGCGTCAAAGTCGATCTGATTGTCCGCGGGATCTGTGGCCTGCGTCCGGGAATCAAAGGGCTGTCGGAAAATATCACGGTCCGTTCTATCATTGGCCGTTTTCTTGAGCATCACCGGGCCTATTATTTTTGGAATGACGGTCAGGAAGAACTCTATCTTTCCAGTGCAGACATGATGCACCGCAATCTCAGCGAGCGTGTGGAACTCATGTTCCCTGTTGAGCGCCATGCCCACATTGAACGGATCAAGGCCTTTCTTGATCTGTGTCTCAAGGATAATGTCGGGGCCCATATGGAGCTTTCAAACGGCAATTACCGCCGCGTCTACGCTCATGGCCGGGAAAAGGTCAGTGTCCAGGAACGCATGATGGCCTGGTCCATGGCCCATGCACCCAAAAAGAAATTGCCCCTTTCCCAGCGCCTGAAACCGGTTTATCATAAGGAATCCTGACGATTTCTGCCGTCCTGTCCCGCGTCTTTTTTCTTGAGACATCGGGACAGGATTTTTTTTGTACGTCTCCCAGAAACTTCCCGTGCATCGAGTCCATCCTTTATGATATAATGGGGCTATCACTTGAAAAGAGGATGGTTTAACAGTATGGCAATAAAAAGTGTCACTTTGAATTATAACGGCCATTATGGCGCGCTTGACTATAACGAAGAAACCAAGGAACTTACGGTCACCATCAAAGGCGAGACCCAGATCGAGCAGAAAGTCATGGACTTTCTTGCGGCACCGCATAAGATGGAAGTCCCTATTGACGCCTGTACTTATCATTTCGAAGAGCGGACCTTCCTTGCCAGAGACAGTTGGAAGGACTGCCAGCAGGTATTGACCCGTCTTTGGGTCAATACGGGCGTTTTGGTGGAGTGGAGCATGCCGCCCCACATGGTGGAAGACCTGTAAGGGATTCCGAACGGAGGGCCCGTCCTGGATAAAGACGCGGCCTTTTTTCCATTTCTTTCCCCCAGAATAGCGGTGGAAAAGGCAGCTAGGCCATTCCGTCTTTCCAATCATAGGTTATACACAAGGTTATCCACAGGGACTGTGGATAACCTTCGATTTGGTGAATAACTTTCTTCACTGGGCTGGAAAAGCCCATGAATGGGGACCTTTTATTGTGGATAACTTGACTGTCTCCGCGTGCGAAAGTGCCGCCTGCCTTTGGCACGAACGCTGAATAAAAAGCGAAAGAAGGCGGCTTGCGTGCGGGTTTTTAAAGCATTCAATCTTTGGAGACTCATCTTTCCAGCAGGCAAAGAAGCTGCTGCCTGCGACCAACCCAAATGCAGCTGGCGTGATCAATCGATGAAGGAACACTTCCCGCCGTAAGGAAGGGAAAAGGAACCACTTTTGGTATGAAAGGGGCATACATACAAATGGCTGACCGATTTTATGAACTGCACGTCGCAGGTGTAACAAGAAAACTTCCGATTCTCAATGTCAATGACAAACTGGCCATTGCGGGCTTTGTCATCCTAGGCGATGTGGAGCTTGTGGAAAAGGCCGCTGCAGCACTTGTCAAACGCGTGCCGCCGGAAACGGAAATCATGGTGACCGCTGAAACCAAGGGCATTCCTTTGGTTCACGAAATGGCGCGCCTCATGGGGATGCCGCGTTATGCCATTGCCCGAAAGTCCGTCAAGGCTTACATGGAAAATCCAATTATTGTTGAAGACCGCTCCATTACAACCAAGGGAAAACAGATCCTCGTTCTTCAAGATGAGGATATTGCCCTTGTTCGCGGCAGGAAGGTCCTCCTTGTGGATGATGTCATCAGCACAGGCGGCTCCATCAAGGCCTTGGAAGAACTTATCGAAAAAGCGGGCGGCACAGTGATTGGGCGCATGGCCATCCTCGCCGAAGGGGACGCCATGAACCGCAAGGACATCGTGACTCTCGAGAACCTGCCGCTTTTTGACGCTCAAGTCTAACTTCCATTGTTGACTAGGGCCAATTTGAGGGGAATTGATTTCACATCACAGCAGAAAAGGAGACAAAAAACATGACCACTGCAACAGAACGCTTCCTGAAGTACATCGCTGTCAACACAACCTCCGTAGATGATGCCAAGGTGTATCCATCCAGTCCGAACCAAAAAGTCCTAGGAGCCCAGATCGCGGAAGAAATGAAAGCCATGGGTCTTACGGATGTAATCCAAGATGAATATGGCTATGTCATGGGGACCATCCCCGCGACCCGTGATAAGGGTCCGACCATTGGCCTCATCAGCCATCTTGATACGAGCAATGCTGTAAGTGGCGGTCCAATCCATCCTGCCTTTGTAGATTATCAGGGGGGCGATATCGTCCTTAACAAGGAACAGGATATTGTCATGACGCCAAGCGCTTTTCCCTGTCTCAATGAAGTCAAGGGAAAACGGCTCATTGTGACAGATGGAACGACACTTTTGGGGGCTGATGATAAAGCCGGTGTGGCTGAAATCATGACCCTTGCGGAGCGTCTGCTTCGTCCGGATGCTCCTAAACACGGAAAGATCCGCATTGGTTTTACGCCGGATGAGGAAGTCGGGGAAGGTACGAAGTTCTTCGATCTTGAAAAATTTGGTGCCCAGATTGCTTATACTGTTGACGGCGGAGCCTTGGGTGAACTGGAATATGAAAACTTCAACGCGGCTACGGCAACTATCACCATCAAGGGCGTGAGCGTCCATACGGGAAGTGCCAAGAATCAAATGATCAATGCGGCCGCTGTGGGTTGTGAGTTCCAGTCCTTGCTGCCGGAAAAAGAGCAGCCTGTTTATACTGAAGGGTATGAAGGGTTTTACCATCTGTCTTCCATCGAAGGCAGCTGCGAGCACTGCGAAATGAAGTACCTTCTGCGCGAGCATGACGCTGAAAAATTTGCTGCCCAGAAAAGGAAAGTGGAAGAAATTGGCAGGAAGCTGAACGAAAAATGGGGAAGCGGTGTCGTGACGGTCTCCATCCGTGACTCCTATGCCAATATGCGTCCCATCATCGAAAATCATATGGAACTTGTCGATGAAGCTCGTCATGCTTTTGAAGCCTGCGGGGTAAAACCCATCGTGCAGCCTATCCGCGGCGGTACGGACGGGGCGCGTCTCAGCCATAAAGGACTGCCTTGTCCGAACCTTTCGACTGGCGGCTATCTTTTCCACAGCCGTTATGAATTCATTCCTCAGGAATCCTTGGAAACCATGGTGGATGTGCTGGAAAAATTGATAGTAGGACTCAGTAAGTAAGTTTTTTACTCGGCGCACAAATCGCGCCGATTCGATGCAGATACATACGTGCCCTCCTTGCTTGAGAAAAGATTCTTTTGAGAGCAAGGAAGGCATGACGATTCGTAAGAAGTCACGTACCATAATCTCATTTCTAAGACGCCCGAAAAAATGCCGTCGTCGGGTGGGCCGCTCCTAGGAATTTTTTCGGATTGCAGAGGAAACCTTTTTCGCCTATGGCCCATATCGACCCATCTGTGTTGTCAAACGCGGCGAGCCTCTTAGCAGTACCCCGCTTCTTGTACGGCGTCGTCGGCCCGCTTCGCGTTTTTCCTAGCATCTGGGCTAATCTGGAGCCATATTCGAAAAAGGTAAATAGAAAAAAGACCGTAAGGCAAAAGACCTAACGGCGACGATTCGATGCATCCTGCATCGAACCTAAAGAAAAAGAATAAAAAAGGGGAAAGCCTCAAACCGAATCAAGACACGAATTCGGTTTGAGGCTTTTTGATCTTCTACGTAGTTTGTTTTCTTAACTCTTAGGATTTAATGCTATTGTAAGATTTAGCAACGTTTCTTCAATCCACGGGAGTACCTGCTTTTTCGCCTTAGAGCTCGATTTCTCTGAAATCGAGCCGCCCCGCCAGGGCGGGGGACCGAAACTGGAAAATTTCCATAAGCATTTATCATTAAAATTTCCCGGTTTTGGTGGTGGATGAGGAGCGGTAGCGACGTCTCATCATGAGCGGTAGCGAAGCAGATTCGCCCGGAGTTTCGAAGGACGCTTTTGGAGCGAAGCAGAAGTCCGAGGAACATGTTTGAGGGCGAATTAAGTTCCGCCCCCTCCCGAAGGGCGGTTTGGGGCGGAGCGGTACGGTCTTTTGCCTTACAATCCGCCTTCCTATCGACAAGAAACGTGACCTCGACAACATAGTTACTGCGTCTCAGCAGTCCGCGGACGCTTGGGACCTGCCCCCACTGCTTCTTCCCTCTTTTTTACTTATGCGTCCCTAAGCCCTCGAGCCCATACATGGTAAAGCGCAGGAGCTGGAGCTGCATTTCGTACCAGTCATCGTTCTTGCACCAGCCAATCTTCTTGTTGACCGCCATGGATCCGTTGATGATGCTCCCAAAGACGCTTTCTGCTGTCGTGGCGGGAACGCCCTGCTTTTGTAGAAGAAGTCAAAAATATGGGCCGCAAGACCTTCATCATTGCAGGGACGGTTACGAGCGTCTGCCTTGCTTTCCCGGCAATCAGCGCCGTCCATGATGGCTATAAGGTCTTTGCCCTGCCTGATGCATCGGGCACCTATTCCAAGATGGTCGAGGAGATCTCCCTCGCCCGTATGGTCCAAGCCGGCATTATTCCGATGGATACGTCTTCTGCCATTGCTGAGCTCCAATTTACTTGGCACCGTGAAGATTGGGAAAAATGGGCTCAATTGTGGTCCCGCGTATTCACGAACTATGGTCTCCTGCTGGAAAGCTATGCCAAGGCCGTCGAAGTTACGAGGACGGGCGAACCCATGGACAGCCTGCACGAAGACTAAAGCATCAAGCCCTGAAAATCACCGTGACGGAGGGTCTCTCTCGGAACACCATCAGTCCTTTCCTCTTTGCGGGGAAGGGACTGATTTTTTATGCCACTCTGGTGCGTCATTGCCCTGCAAAATAGGGTAACCGTTGAGGTGTCAGCCGCCCTGAGCAGGGAGCCTTTCTTGTAAGGGAAAACGCCGCCTTCACTCAATTTCAGCTCCGAGCTGCGGCTGCAGCCCTTTGGCAATTCCTGTTTCCTCCCACAAAAGAAAAATAGAATCTTTTGTGGACATATTGTTACTTTTTTCTTTTTTATTGCCTATCTTTTCCCTTTGTATTACAATAGGGACATTGTAAGAGAAGGGGGCCCAGCCATGAAAATCAAGGAACTTCTAGATAGTCCCAAAGTAACCATATCATGCGAACTTTTTCCGCCCAAAAAAGGGACAGAACTGCAAAATGCCATGGATATTGTCCATGCTATTGCCATCGATGGGGTGGACTATATGAGTGTCACGTATGGCGCCGGCGGCACCGCAGTCGGCAAGAGCCTTGCGATTGCCTCTGAGGTCGAGCGGAGCGGGGTCCCGGCCTTGGCCCATCTAACTTGTATCGGTGCGAAAAAAGATGGCATCGCCCGCGTCCTTCGCGACATGAAAGCCGGCGGCATTGATAATGTCCTCGCCCTGCGCGGTGATCGTCCTCAAGGGATGGACGAGCTGCCGGAATCGGACTTCCCCCATGCTAGCGACCTCGTCCGCTTCATCAAGGAAACGGGGGATTTCTGCGTGGGCTGCGCTACCTATCCTGAGGGACATCCTGAATCGCGGACCCTTGATGAGGATTTGGAGAATATGAAACGCAAGGTAGATGCGGGCTGTGATTTTCTCGTGACACAAATGTTCTTTGATAATGAGATGTTCTATAACTTCATGTATCGGCTCCTGGCCAAAGGGGTCCGTGTCCCTGTTGTGGCCGGCGTCATGCCGATCACGAACGCAAAGCAGGTGGAACGCATCTTTACCCTCAGCGGAACACCCATTCCCAGCAAGCTGCGGGCCGTGGTGGAGCGCTTTGGTGATCATCCGGAGGCTCTGCGTCAGGCGGGGATGGCGTATACGACGGGTCAGATCATGGACCTGATTGCCAACGGATTCAACCATATCCATGTCTATACGATGAATAAACCGGAAGTCATTGGCGGCATCCGCCGTACTCTTTCGGAAGTTATCAAACTGTAAGGAGCCCAAGATGGCACAAGTAAAGATTCCCTTTGATGAAAAGGAAGCGGTTCGCTATTTTGGTGCCCAAAAAGATGATCGGGAAGCTGCGCGCCTGGTTGATGAAGCCTTTATCGCCCTTCGCAACGAAGTCCAGCCGCGTGCCGTGAAACGGCGTCTTTCCTGCCGCGTCACGCCCCCTTGTGACGGCGGGATGGGCCGCGTGGAACTTGAGGGCGGCACGGTCTTTGAAAGCAGCCAGCTTGCCAACCACCTTTTGGGCTGTCCGGAAGTGATTCTTTTTGGGGCCACCTTGGGCAGCCGCTTTGATATCGGCATCCGACGCCTCAGTCTGCAGCGGATTGCCTATGGAGCCGCGGCCCAAGCCGTTGGTGCAGCTCTTATTGAAAGTTACTGTGACGAGCTGGAAGAGAAATGGAAGGGGGAGTTATCTGCGGAATTTACCTACCGGTCACGGTTTTCTCCAGGGTATGGGGATTGGCCGCTTACGGATCAGGAAAAGATTTTCCGTCTCTTGGAGCTGCCTAAGAAGATTGGCCTTACGTTGACGGCAGGAGGCTTAATGGCGCCTATTAAGTCCGTAACGGCTGTGATTGGCATCAATCATGGCCTTCAAAATGAAACCAGAAAGGAGCCGGATGCTCGTCATAGCTCGTGCAATGCCTGCACGGCCTTGAACTGTCCTTTCCGGAAAGAGGAACCTTGACGATGGAGATTCGAGAACGGTTAGAAAAGGAACGCTTGTTTTTTGATGGCGGCATGGGAACCATGCTTCAAAGCGCGGGGCTTATGCCGGGTGAGCTGCCAGAACTGTGGAACCTGAGCCATGCTGATGTGATCCAAGGCGTCCACGAAGCCTATATCAGGGCAGGGGCCCAAATCATCAAGACCAATACATTTGGCTGCAATGGCCTCAAATTTGGAAAGGCCCATGGCACGCCAGCGGTTTCGACTCTTGTTACGGCAGCGGTAAAACTTGCCCAAAAGGCCTTCCAGGCTTGTGGCGAGAAAGGATGTGTGGCCCTTGACCTAGGACCGACGGGAAAGCTTCTCCAGCCGTATGGAGACCTTCCGTTTGAAGAGGCCGTGTCCCTTTACGCGGAAGCGGTCGAAGCAGGGAAAAAAGCCGGTGCTGACCTTGTCCTGATTGAGACCATGAGTGATACCTATGAGGCCAAAGCGGCAATTCTGGCCGTAAAGGAACATTCTAATCTGCCTTTTGTGGTGACCTTTACGTTCGACGAAGAAGGAAAGCTCTTAAGCGGCGCCGATGTGGAAACAGCTATGATTGTCGCTTCTTCCCTAGGGGCTTCGGCTGTTGGTTTCAACTGCGGGCTGGGGCCCAAGGAAATCAGCCGCCTTGTGCCCCGCGCCCTTGCGGCCACGGACCTGCCTCTTGTGGTCAACCCGAATGCCGGTCTTCCTGTCACGCACGATGGGGTCACACAGTTTGAGGTGGGACCTGAGGAATTTGCCGCAACCATGTTGGAATTTGCTCCCCAGACAGCCCTTTTGGGTGGCTGCTGTGGGACAACGCCCCAGCACATCAAAGCCCTTGTAGAAAGCTGCGCCGAGCTGCCGCCTCCGGAAAAACGGAACGGGGCCCCAGAATGCATTACCGGCTATGGTGCGCCTGTTTGTTTTGACCGCATGCCTGTCATCATTGGCGAGCGCATCAATCCGACGGGGAAAAAACGGCTCAAAGAGGCCCTTAAGGCCGGGGATATGGATTATGTGTGCCAGCTTGCCTTGGAACAGATCGATAAAGGGGCCCAGGTCCTTGACGTCAACGTCGGCGTACCCGGTATTGATGAACCGGCCCTTCTTGAAAAGGCGATGAGGACACTCCAGTCCATTACGCCCCTGCCGCTTCAGATTGATACGAGTGATCTCAAAGCCATGGAACGGGCCCTGCGCCTTTATAACGGACGGCCTCTCCTTAATTCTGTAAATGGCAAGACAAATTCCCTTTCGTCGGTCCTGCCCTTAGCAAAGAAGTATGGCGCAATGCTGGTTGGACTTTGTCTTGATGATGACGGGATTGCGGAATCGCTGGAAGGCCGGCTCAAAAGTGCACGCCGCGTCATTGACGGAGCCAAAAAGGCGGGCCTTTCTGAAAAGGCACTGCTTCTTGATCCCCTTGCCATGACCATCAGCACGGGGGGACAAAATGCCCAGATTGCCCTTTCCATCATCGCGGCTCTCAAAAAGGCAGGACTTAAGACGGTTATGGGAGTCTCGAATATTTCCTTTGGCCTTCCTCATCGGGACGCTGTCAACAGTGCCTTTTTTGCCTCGGCTATGCAGCTGGGCCTTTCGGCAGGCATCATCAATCCTAATTCAGCACCGATGATGGAAACCTATCTTGCCTATGGCGCCTTAAGTGGGTATGACACAAGCTGCAAGGCCTATGTTTCCTATTTTGCGGATCTGCCAACAGAAAAAAGGGAACCCCATGTTCCTGCCGCAAAAGACAGCGGCGAACAAGGCCGCTATGGTCTTGACGAAGCCATTGAAAAGGGCCTCATCTCACCGGCTGAGACGGCGGTTGCAGCGCTTTTGGATGAAGGAAGGGACGCACTTTCCATCATCAATGAATATATGATTCCAGCCCTTAACCGCGTGGGCGATGCCTTTGAAAAAAAGACCCTCTTCCTGCCCCAGCTCCTCATGAGTGCCGACGCGGCCAAAGCAGGCTTTGAAATCATCAAGAAAGCAATGTTCCAAAAGGGTACGGATAGGGGGAAAGGCGACCCTGTCATTGTTGCTACGGTCAAAGGGGATATCCACGATATTGGGAAAAATATTGTCAAGGTGCTTCTTGAAAACTATGGCTATGATGTCATTGATCTTGGCAAGGATGTGCCGCCGGAGGCCATCGTGGAAAAGACCTTGGAACGGGATGTGAAGCTTGTGGGCCTTTCGGCCCTCATGACAACGACCTTGGGTTCCATGGCAGAAACGATCCGACAGCTTCGTGAGAAGGCACCGGGGTGCCGCGTCATTGTTGGCGGCGCCGTTATGACCGAAGAGTATGCGGCAGAACTGGGCGCGGATGCCTATGCGGGAAATGCCGTTGCGGCCGTAAGCTATGCCAATGCCCTTTTTCGCAAAAAGTAGAACAGAAGCAACCTGTCTTTGAAACCTTGTTTCACAATTTTTGTTGAACAGAGAAATTTTCATTTTCTTCACAATTTCATTGTGCTAGAATGAAAAATATACAAAAACATATAGAAAGAAGATGAACTCCTATGACAGCAAAACCGTTAATTGGGATTTCCGGCAGCCATATGATTGATGGCGGCGGGCAATTCCCCGGTTATCATCGAAGCTATGTGAACCATGATTATGTCCGTTCTGTTACGGAGGCGGGCGGTATCCCCCTCATCATTCCTTTCAATGAAGAGGATGATGTCGTGGAAGCCCTTATGGACCGCGTCGATGGGCTCCTTTTGTCGGGCGGACACGATGTGTATCCCCTCCTTTATGGGGAAGAACCTTGCCGGCAGATTGGCGCGGTGTGGCCGGAACGAGATCATTTCGACATGCTGCTTTTGAAGCGGGCGGAAGCACGGAAAATTCCTGTTGTCGGGATTTGCCGCGGTCTGCAGATCATCAATGTGGCGCACGGCGGGACGCTTTATCAGGACCTTTCCAAAGATCCCCAGTCCTTTGTGAAGCATTCCCAGAACCAGGATCCGGCGACGGCGACGCATACCATTGAAATCGATCCTCAAAGCCGGCTGGCTTCTCTTCTCGGCCGTACGGAATGGGTCACGAACAGCCATCATCACCAGACCGTTCACGAAGTGGGCCAAGGACTCCTTGTTACGGCCCGCGCCAAGGATGGCACCGTGGAATCCCTGCAGGGTACGGGGGAAAGCTATCTCATGGCCTATCAGTTCCATCCGGAAATGATGTCCATTCACAGCAAGCTTGCTCGGAACCTATTTGTGGATTTTGTCAAGGAAGCGGAGGTGCGTCATGGGAACCGATAAAAAAGATAAATTTGGCCTTTGGAGCATTGTCCTTCTCGGTATCAACGGTATCATCGGGACGGGAATCTTTCTCCTGCCAAACCGGGCCTATGCCCTGATGGGACCGTCAAGTCTCCTGATTCTTCTTTTTGACGCGTTCCTTGCTGGCTGCCTTGCCCTTTGCTTTGCGGAAGTCGCCGGTTTCTTTTCCCGGAATGGAGGACCGTACCTTTATGCCAAGGCCGCTTTTGGGGATTTTGTCGGTTATGAAGTGGGCGTGCTGAAGCTCGTTGTGACCATCATTGCCTGGGCGGCTATGGCCGTTGGCTTTGCGACGGCACTGGGCGCGGCCTTTCCGTTTTTTGCCGGCGACACCATGAAGAACCTCATTGCTGCCGTGCTCATTGGCGGGCTTACCATCATGAATATTGCAGGGGTCAAGATTTCAAAGATCCTCAATAACATCATGACCATATCCAAATTGGTTCCTTTATGCGTCTTTATTGCTGTGGGCCTGTTTTTTGTCAATGGCAGCAATTTCACGCCTTTTGTTCCGACCCATATGGCTGACGGGGCCTTTGCCAATGCCGCCATTACCATGTTTTTTGCGTACACGGGATTTGAAGCCATTGCGGTTGCCGCCGAAGACTTCAAGGATCCTAAAAAGGATTTGCCTCGGGGTATCATCCTGACCATGATCATTGTCACCATCATCTATATGCTCGTCGTGGGGATTTCCATTGGCATCCTGGGACCGGATCTAGCTGTGGATAAAGCTCCTATCCAGACCGCCTTTGGCCGCGCCGTTGGGCCCGTCGGGGCTTATTTCATCCTGATCGGGACGCTCTTTAGCATGGGCGGCATCAACCTTGCCGAATCCTTCATTGCGCCTCGGGCGTGCACGTCCCTTGCTGAAGACGGCATGCTGCCGGCTTTCCTCAATCGGCGCACGAGCTGGGGCACGCCGTGGGCTTCAAGCGTCGTCGTTGCCATTCTCAGCATCCTTCTTGCTTGGAGCGGCAGCTTTACGACCCTTGCTGCTATCAGTGCCGTAAGCCGGTTTACCCAGTACCTGCCGACGGTCCTTTCAGTCATTGTCTTCCGCCGCAAGTGGAAGGACCGGGAACGGACCTATAAGATCCCTGGCGGCATCTTTGTTCCAGTCGTTGCCTTTTTAACGAGTCTCTGGATGCTCTCCAATGCCAAACCGATGCAGCTTGTCTGGGGCCTTGGCGGAATCCTTGTCATCGCACCCTACTATCTTGTCTATAAAAAGAAAAAAGCCGAGGGCCTCGTCAAAGATCACGACGAAGAAGCCTGATGTACGGGAGACTGCGGAAAAATGAGTAATTCATTTTTCCGCAGTCTCTTTTGTTCATTTTCCTGATTCGAAAAAAAGTCAGATGGCACTGGGGGCTGGACGTGACGACACATGGTTAGGAAAGGAAGCGCCCAGGCGTAAGCTATCCCCAAACGTGGGACGGTCCACTGTACGATAGCCCATGAGCCCATTGATTCCTCCATTTTTTTTAATGATAGAACGGGCTTACCTTTCCCTTGAATTCGCCCAATTTCCAAGGCCAACATTTGACAGGCCGCCCTCTTTCCATATACAATAACGTCACTTGATGGAAGATAGGAGAACCGTTGTGACCATTGATGCAATCTTACAGAAAGAAACCTTGACCCATAGTGACCTTGTGACCCTTCTGGGGACAACGGACGCGGGACAGCGAAAGAAACTTTATGATGCGGCTTATGCCGTAAAACTCAAATATATTGGTAATGTTGACCATTACCGGGGCCTCTTGGAATTTTCCAATCGCTGTATCAAGAATTGCAAATACTGCGGCATCCGCCGGGATAATGAAGAGGTGGAACGCTTTGACACGCCTTATGAAGATCTTCTTGCCATGGCCCAATGGGCTTATGATGAGCGTTACGGATCGCTGACCCTGCAGAGTGGGGAGCGTCAGGACGAGGAATTCATTGCCTACGTGGAACGTCTGATCCTGGATATCAAAAAAATTGGCGGCGGTGCCTTGGGCCTTACGCTTTGTGTTGGGGAGCAGACGGAAGAAACCTACCGACGCTGGTTTGAAGCGGGGGCCCATCGCTACCTTCTGCGCATTGAAACGAGCAATCCTGCCTTATATCGGACCCTTCACCCCCAAGATGGGCACCATAAGTGGGAAGTGCGCCGTGACTGCCTAAAGACGCTCAAAAAGATTGGCTACCAGGTAGGAACCGGAGACATGATGGGGCTGCCGGGGCAGACCTTGGATGACCTGGCCTGCGATATCGAATTTTTCCGCCATATGGATATCGATATGATCGGTATGGGTCCTTATGTCGTTCACCACAATACACCGATTGGGAAACATGTCCTTGCAGCCGGCGGTGACAGCAAAGAAGCACAGAACCAGCGCTTTATTCTGGGCCTTAATATGATTGCCGTGACGCGTCTTTACCTTAAGAACGTCAATATCGCCGCTACTACGGCGCTTCAGGCCCTGAATCCCTTGGGACGGGAACTGGGGCTTTTGGCAGGAGCCAATATCCTCATGCCGCTTGTAACGCTGCCGAAGTTCCGCCCTCAGTATCTGCTTTACGACAACAAACCCTGCGTTGAGGATTCCCCGGATCAGTGTAAGCACTGCCTTGCCGGTCGGGTGGCCTCTATTGGGGATAAAGTCGGATTTGGCGAGTGGGGCGATTCACCGCATTACTTTGCCGAAAAGACACAATAATAAAAAAGGAAGGGACGGGACCCAAAAGGGGACCGTCTTTTTGCTATGCTTTAAAGTTATAGGAAATGGTATAAAAAGCCTATTTTACAAATAAAAAGCATTGCGTTAGAATGGATTCCATCATCACCGTAAGGGGGAATCATCATGGCTGTACAGAGTCCCGTTCATTTTGATATTGTAGGCAGTTTCCTGCGTCCGGAACGCCTCAAAAAGGCACGTGAGGCGTTCCGCTCCGGCACCCTCGGTCAGGCTGCCCTGCGCCGCGTGGAAGATGAGGAAATCCGCAAACTCATCAGCAAGGAAAAGGCTCTTGGCCTGCGCACCCTGACGGATGGGGAGTTTCGCCGTGAATATTGGCACCTTGATTTTATGTGGGGCCTTGGCGGAATCAAGCGGGAAACCCTTTCCCATGGCTATTTCTTCGAAGGGGAGGAAACGGGCCGGGATACGGCAGTCCTTACGGGAAAGCTTTCTGGGGACCATCATCCCATCGTCGATGATTTCCGCTTTACCCAGCAGTTTGCCTATCAAAATACAGTGGTAAAGGAAACTCTCCCTGCTCCGGCGCATTTGCTTGATGAGCTTTACCGGGAGGAAAACGTCGCGGTCACAAAAGCAATCTATCCTGACGAGGACGCGCTCATCGATGATATTGTCGCCGCTTATCGAACCGTGATCCGTGACCTTTATGATGCTGGCTGCCGCTGCCTGCAGCTGGATGACTGTACGTGGGCCATGCTCTGCGACACGAAGTACTGGACCCAGCGCCAGGGCGGAACTGAAAATCTTAAGGTCATTGCTGAACGTCATCTTACCATCAATAACCGAGTCCTGGAGGACCAGCCCTTTGACCTTGTCATCTCGACCCATGTGTGCCGTGGTAACTACCATTCGACTTGGGCGGCCCGAGGCGGATATCTGCCTATTGCGCCCCTTCTTTTTGCTCGCGAAAAGGTTCATACCCTCTATCTTGAATTTGATGACGAGCGTTCCGGTGGGTTCGCTCCATTGCGTTATGTATCACCAGATAAGACGGTCGTCCTGGGCCTTGTGACGACCAAACGTCCTGACCTTGAAGATCCGGAACGTATCCGGGAACGCATCAAGGAAGCGGCCCAGTATGTTCCGCTTTCCCGGCTCAGCTTAAGCCCCCAATGCGGTTTTGCGTCGACGGAAATCGGAAACAAGCTGACGGAAGAGGATCAGTGGAAGAAGATTGCCCTTGTGCGCGACATTGCCCAGACGGTTTGGGGATAATAAAAAAGGCGAAGGAACCGGATGGGTTCTTTCGCCTTTTTGCTATATGATTAGAAGCAAACTTTATTGGGGTTCAGGATAAGGTCTGGATCAAAGACCTGCTTGATGCCCTGCATAAGGGCAATGGGAAGGGGACCCAGGTTTTCCGCAAGGTAAGCCCGTTTGCCGAGACCAATCCCGTGTTCTCCGGAAATCTGGCCGCCCAATTCGGACGCTTTGGCGTAGAGGGCGTGCATGAAACGTTCTGTTTCTTCCTTGAAGGGCAGGATGTCTTCACGGGCGCCTTTTTTGCAGGCATAGACGTGGATATTGCCATCGCCGGCATGGCCGAACATACGGATGTCAAAGGAAAAGCCTTCCGCAATTTCCCGGATGTAGAGGGTAAAGTCCGGAATCTTTGAAACGGGGACGACCACATCACATTCATCAATGAGGTTATAGATTGATTCAATCCCTTCAAGGAAACTGGAGCGGGCTGCCCAGGTCTTTTCAAGATACATTGGAACATCGGCAACAAGGACGTCAAGAGCGCCTTTTTCCAGGAGCATTTCGGCCGCTTGTTCTACGAGACGGTCCAATTCATCGTTGTGATCGGCATCAAGGGTGATGAGGAGATAGGCGCCGACTTCGGTTCCTTCCACCACTTTCGGAAAAACGCTTGTCCCCATGTAGGCTTCCGTGGTTTCAAGCATTTCCTTTTCAAAGAACTCCAGGGCCTGGGGTTTCAGGTTCGAGTGCTTGATTTCAGGAACTGAGCCAATGGCGTCAGCAAGGTTTTCGAAGGGGACGATAAGGGAACAGTGGCAGGCTGGGGGCGCAATGAGTTTCAGTGTCAGTTCCGTAATGATGCCCAGTGTTCCTTCTGAACCAATCATCAGGTGGAGCAGGCTATATCCCGATGAGGATTTGGATACAGGCGCGCCTACGTGCATGATTTCCCCGCTTGGCAGGACAACGGTCATGGCTTCTACGTAGTCCCGCGTCGTTCCGTACTTGACGGCCCGCATCCCGCCGGCGTTGGTTGATACGTTGCCGCCCAAGGTGGCAAACTTCTCACCTGGATCGGGCGGATAGAAAAAGCCCCGGGATTCAGCGTCCTTGGCAAGGTCTGCCAAAAGAACCCCTGCTTCGATGCGGACATTCATGTTTTCCTCGTCGTAACCAAGGATCTTGTTCATGCGCATGGTGCACAAAACGACGCCCCCTTGGACCGGGGTGCATCCCCCTACGAGGCCCGTTCCCGCGCCGCGGACCGTGACGGGGATATGATGGCGGGCACAGACTTTCATGATGGCTGAAACTTCTTCCGTTGACGTGACGTCAATGGTTACTTCCGGCATGGCAAGGCCGTAGATGGGCATATCATCATGTGTGTAGTCAGGATTGATTTCTTCACCGACGATGACACGGTGACCAGAAATGGCCTTCAGTTCATCGAGGATGTCAGGCGTAATGGCTTCATACTGGGTCATAATAGGTACCTTCCTTTTCTTTGGGGAGGAGACTGTCCTCCGGACTCACGTGACTCTAAGTATAGGCGTCTTGGAACTTTCTGTAAAGGGAAAATACAGAATTTTTTAAAAAAACAGACGCCCCCTTGCAGAAAGAAAAATATGGCCGTGCCCGTGCTTTTCTGTGAGGCCTATAGTATAATGAGAAAATAAGTGTTCATAATAGATCAATCATCAAGAATTTGACTTTTTCTTCTACATCGCAGAGGAGGTTTTATTGATATGAATTGCAGGAAACATACCTTTGTTACCATGGTCCTTGCAGGACTTTTGGGAATGCCCGCCCTTTGGGGGGAAGCAGCCTCTCCTAAAGGAAAAGCACCTCTTCCGGAAGCCGCCCGTACAGCGGCTGAGGGGTGGAGCCAAAAGGAAGCCGCCAAAAAGGGAACCGCACCTGTAGAGGGAAAGACCAATCAAAAAAATCTGGCAGCTCCCATCAGCAATGTGCCTGTCAAGCCTCCTTTCAAGAAGGCGGTCCGTGAAGTGGAACTCAAGCTTCAGCGCGGCCAGCTCATCAGCGAAGCCATTGGAGATGTCGACGGCGATGGGAAGGAAGAGGTTGTGGATCTTTTAGGCAATCCCGTTGTTGAAAAATCCTCTTTTATGGGGGACCTTTATATTGTTGTCAAGGAAGTCGGGAAAAAGGATGTGAAATATTTCATCCGGCCCCAAAACCTAGGCGGTTATGATCCCTATCTCATGCTGGCTGATGTGACCGGCAGCGGCGCACCCAATGTCATCGTCGCGGCTCCTACGGGCGGCACGAGCGGTATGGTGGATTTCCGTATCCTTGATTTTACCGGGAAGAAACCGGATGAAATCTTTACCGCTGCCGATAACCGGGGTGTCCAGATTGTAGGAACCTATCTTGACGGCTATCGGGCCCGCCTCCAGTTCCCTAATCTGCCCGGGAAGATGCAGGAAGTCGTCGTCGATCTTTCCCGCAATGAAGATGCCTACCACACACTGAACGTCTTTGATGAAACGGGCCGTGTCCTTCCTTCCGGTCAGCGGCCTTACGCTCAGGGCATCAGTGAACTCATTCCCATGGATACGGACGGCGATGGGGTGGATGCCCTCATTACGACGCAGAAGGTCATTGGTGCTGTTCAGGCCGCGCCCATTGGCTATGTGAGGACCTTGTGGGCTTATCGGGCCGGTACGTGGCAGGTCCAAGATGTTTCCTTCAGGACCGAGCTCTATACGAAACCGGCTTATCAGACAAGTGACCGCGTCAAGGGCAAATCAGGATATGAAATCATCCCTCTGCCTCTTGATACCCCTGTGGGCAATCTCTATTATCCTCATTTCCAAAAGTTCGATGCAAAACTTGCTTGGAAAATGAACCATGCTATGGAAATGTTCTATCGCAGCAAGATCCGCGATGCCAGCTTTGGAAGTAGGCTCCATCTTTCCTATGATGTGAAGTACGCAGGGAAAAACTATGCCAGTATCCTCGTCATGGGTCTTTACTCCGACCATGAGATGAATGAACCCATCATCCAAGGTTTCAATTTTGATTTGCGGACCGGGGAAGCGGTGGAACTTAAGGATCTTGTCCGGCCTGCGGGCAAGTTCTGGACCATGGTTCGCAATGAAGCCCAAGCGTCCGGGATTTCCCTCACGGAAAAAGACGTGAAAGGATTCTACTATGATGGTGCCGTGTTGGGACTGTTTTATGGCGACAACAGGGAATTTGATCTGGAAGAAGACAAGGTATTGCCTTTCATGATCAAGAATCGTCTTGAAGAAGAATTTTTGACTAGCCAGTCAAAAGAAGAAAAAGAAAGAAATGCCGAGAAAAAAGAAGAACGGAAAGTAAAAACAACAGAATCCGAGATTTGAAGGGACCCTCTTCATAGGGTATAATGTATAGAAATTTTGTCGATTCAGTTTACTTTCCCTTGCTGGAAGTGCCTCTTTAGGGGCACTTCCTTCAGCAAGGAAGGATTTTAGGAGGAGTTTCAATGCTAGGAAAAAAGAAAGCCATGGCTCTAGGGCTGGCACTTCTCGTTGCCTTGGGAGCTGCCGGTTGCAGCAAGAAAACAGCCGCTCCTGGTGGCGCTGTCAAGGTCAAGGTCATGCAGGCCATCAAGCGTGATACACCGCTGACCTATGAGTACACCGGTTTTGTTGAAGCAAAGGATCAGGTTTCCATTAAGTCAAAAGTCACAGGAACCATTATCAAGAAGTATGTCAATGGCGGCGATTATGTTGAAGCCGGACAGCTTCTTTACGAAATCGATCCTCGGGCCTATGAAGCCAATGTGCTCAATGCTCATGCCAATCTAGCCAATGCCCAGGCTTCCCTTGCCAATGCCCAGCGTGATGCAGCCCGTTACCAGAGCCTTTACGAAGAAGGAGCTGTTTCCAAACAGACAGCAGACCAGTACAATACGGCGCTTGAACAGGCTCAGGCCAGCGTCAATGCGTACCAGGCCCTTGTGACAAGTTCCCAGGTAAACGTCAGCGATACAAAAATCGTAGCTCCCTTTGCAGGGAAAATCGATACGAATACACTGGCTGAAGGGGAATTTGTAACGGCCAACTCCACCGTCCTTACGACCCTTTCCAACAGCGATCCCATGCGGGTGCGTTTTTCCGTTTCCGAAAGTGATTACCTTGATATGTTGAAGGGCAATACGGACAACGGCAATCAGCTGCGTGACATTACGCTGACCCTCGCCGATGGATCTACTTATGCCTATAAGGGATATGTCGATCAGGTCGACCGTTCCGTCAGTGATTCAACGGGTACCTTGACTTTGAAGGCACTCTTCCAGAATCCGGATCATCTGCTCCTTCCTGGTATGTTTGCCAATGTTTCCGTTGTGGGTTCGACGGAACCTGGAGCCATCCTTGTTCCTCAGCGGGCTGTTACGGATCTGCTCTATAAGCATTATGTCTATGTCGTCAATGCTGACAACAGCGTTTCTATGAAGGAAGTCCAACTTGGCGCCCGCATTGGCCGTTTGTGGCTCGTCAAGAGCGGTCTTGACGGTACGGAAACTGTTGTGGTTGAAGGCGTACAGAAACTAAATAAGGACAGTAAGGTTGATCCCGTAACCATGACGGAAGATGAACTCGACACGTCGAGTGATTCTTCCAGCGCTGGGAGCGCAAGCTGACAAGGAGGTCTAGGAAGTGGCAAAATTCTTTATTGAACATCCTGTTTTTGCCTGCGTTATCTCCATCATCATCGCCCTTGTCGGTTCCATTTCCGCCGTCAGTCTCCCTGTTGCCCAGTATCCGCAGATTTCCAACCCCCGTATTTCCGTATCAACGAACTACGTTGGTGCCAACGCTGAGGTTGTAGAGCAGACGGTTGCCCAGGCAATTGAAAAAGAAGTCAACGGCGTTGACAACATGGTCGACATGCGTTCCACCAGTGATAACGATGGGAACTACACCCTTGATATCAAGTTCGATCTCGGTACGGATGATGACATGGATATGGTCAAGGTCCAGAACCGCGTGGCCCAGGCCAATGCGTCCTTGCCGAGCGAAGTAACAAGCTATGGCGTAACGACCAGTAAGCAGGCAGAAGAGACCATCATGTATTTCTCCCTGTTGTCGCCGAATGGGACTTATGATGAACTCTTTCTTAAAAACTATGGCACGACGCAGTTCGTCGATGCCTTGAAACGTGTGGATGGGGTTTCCGAAGTCAACGAATATGGTCCGGACCTGTCCCTGCGTGTTTGGCTCGATCCGATGAAGATGGCCCAAAATGGCCTTACGGCCGCCGATGTCAAGTCGGCCATTACCAGCCAGAACATTCAGGCACCGGTTGGTTCCATCGGGGCCCGTCCTACAGAAAACGATCAGGAATTCCAGTATTCCGCCCGTCTGCAGGGCCGACTCAAGACGGAAGAGGAATTTGGCAATATTGTTCTAAAAAACAACAATGGACAGCTGCTCCATCTGCGTGACATTGCCCGCGTCGAGTATGGCAAGCGCAGTGACGGGGTTGTTGGCCGGTTGGATGGGATTCCTGCCATGCAGTACGCCATCCAGCTGAACTCCGATGCCAACTCCTTGGAATCGGTTGCTGCCATCAAGAAAGTCCTTGAGGAAGCGGAAAAGAACTTCCCACCGGACATGAAGATTGAAATCGTTCAGGATAATACGGAATACGTTAAGGAATCCCTGAAGGAAGTCGGGGTGACCTTCATTGAAACCCTGCTCCTTGTTGTCCTTATTACCTGGATCTTCCTCCAGAGCTGGCGGGCCACGCTGATTCCGGTCCTTGCCATTCCGGTTTCCCTTTTGGGAACTTTTACTTCCTTCTATATCTTTGGCTTTACCATCAACACCTTGACGTTGTTTGCTTTGGTGCTGGCCATTGGTATCGTCGTCGATGACGCCATCGTTGTTGTCGAAGCCGTTGAATATAACGTCGATGAAATGGGCATGAGTCCAAAGGAAGCTACTTTCGCCGCTATGCGCAGCGTATCGGGCGCTATTGTGGCAACGGCTTTCGTGCTCCTTGCCGTGTTCCTGCCAGTTTCCTTTATGGGCGGGGCAACGGGCGTTCTGTATAAACAGTTCGCTCTTACCATCGTGGTCGCCCTATCCCTTTCCGCTGTCGTTGCCATGAGTTTGTCACCAGCTGTCAGCGCGCTTGTCATCAAGCCGAAAAAGGACCTCAAGAAAGCTACGGGGCCGATTGGGAAACTCTTTGATGTATTTAACCGCGCCCTTGAATGGGCGACGGAAAAATATGTCGGCCTTTCGAAAAAACTGTTGAGCCATTATAAAGTAGGGCTTGCCGGCATGCTCGTTGTCTTCTGCCTGATTGGGTTCTTCTTCAAGATGATCCCGACGGCTTACGTGCCGGATGAAGACCAGTCCTTCATGCTGGTGTCAGCTTCCCTGCCAGCGGCTGCTTCCACGAACCGGTCCATGGCCTTTACGGAATCCTTCGGAGCCAAGATTGCTGAGATTCCCGGCGTCCGTCACGTCATGCAGATCATCGGTATCGATATCCTGTCCTCGACGCGTCAGCCAAACGGGGTCCTCATCCCGGTTAAGCTCAATGACATTGGGGATCGTGAAGGCAAGAACGGTCAGTCGGTCCAGGAAATCATCAATAAGGTGGCGGCGTTGGGTGCCGATGCACCGGAAGCCACGGTGCGCGCCTTCAACATGGCTGTCCTGCCGGGCATGAGCAATACGGGTAACCTCAGCCTTTACATCATGGATACGGTCGGTAAGGACACCAGCGAAATGACTCAGGATGTTAATAAGCTCCTTGGCCTCATCAACCAGCGTCCGGAAGTCGGAATGGCCTATACGACATTTTCCAATAACACGCCATCCATTGAGTTCCATCTCGACCGCGAAAAGGCAGAAAGTCTCAATATCCCTGTTTCCAACGTAACAACGGCCCTTCAGGCAAACCTCGGCGGCAGTGAAGTCAACGACTTCAACCTCTTGGGGAAAACCTGGAAAGTCGTCATCCAGGCAGATAAGAAATATCGTGCCGATACGAAACAGCTTTCCAATATCTTTGTGAAAAATACTTCAGGTGACCTGATTCCGCTGTCTGCCGTCGTAACCTCGCAGGAAATTCAGGCACCGCCGGTTATTACGCGTTTCAATAACGCCCGCGGCGCTAAGATTGCCGGCAGTCCGGCAACGGGTTATTCCACCGGTGACGCCATGAGTGCCATCGATGAAGTCCTGAAACAGAATCTTCCAAGCGGCTACACCTATGAATGGGTTGACCAGAGCCGTGACGAACGAGATGCAGGGTCCTCGTCCTACATGATCTTTGCCGTGTCCCTGATTTTCGTTTACCTTTGCTTGTCCGCTCTTTATGAATCCTGGTCCCTGCCCCTTGGCATCATCTTTGGTGTGCCGACGGCGGTCATGGGCTGCGTCGGATTCCAGTATCTGCGTGGACTGTCTGCCGATATCTACATGCAGATCGGGATGATTGTGCTCATTGGTCTGTCGGCCAAGAACTCCATCCTGATCGTAGAATACGCAAAGATGCGTGTCGATAATGGCCGTGCTATCCTGCCGGCTCTGATTGATACGGTCAAGGTTCGTCTGCGCCCGATTCTTATGACGGCGTTCTCAACGGTCATTGGTGCTGTGCCCCTTGCGTGGGCCTCCGGCGCTGGATCCGGGTCCCGTATCTCCATTGGTACGGCCATCATCGGGGGGATGATGAGTTCCACGCTCCTTTCTATCTTCCTCGTACCGGTCCTCTTCCTTGTCATTGAAATGATCTTCCATCCGGATATCCCCGTGGGTTCTGTCGATGACGAATAAGTTTGTCCTGTCCCTTGCTTTCTTTGAGGAAGCAGGGGACTTTTTTGG